>JBEKWZ010000762.1:0-3536 GCA_049512555.1 Candidatus Sulfotelmatobacter sp.
TGTCACTACAAATAAGCTGCCGACCTATTTGACGAAGAACAGATGTTCGCTGAGCTGCGCGAAGCGGGCTTGCCGGAAGACATCATTGCCGGGCGATTGCCGGCTGCTTCAATTTTTCGAGGTCCCCTTCGACAAGTGGCGCGATATCGACCTGTACGCGCTGGAAAACGCCTACCTCGAGTCCGGTTGGGACGTGGCGCGGACGGCGGTCGTGCTCATGGCGCGGCTCCGGGTGCATCGGGTGAGATCGATGTGATCTCCGGCGGCTCGTCGATGTCGATCTTGTCCGCGATCTGCTCGAACCGCTTGGCGACAGCGCGCAATGCGTCGGCCAAGAACCTACGTTCCTTCGCGGGCAGATCGGCGCGGCATTGAACCACCTCGTTTAGCTTTTTTTGCAGCACTGGCGTCGGAACGGCCGCGAGCCCACACGCAAGCTTGTCTGCCAGCATCCCGAACGACGGCGTCGTCTTAGGCTCGCTCGTGCGCTCGGGCTTCACCGCGCTAACCGTCTCGCCGGCAACGGCGCGCTCGATGATCTGCGCACGCTCCTGTTCGTCCATCGCGGCCAGCGCGGTGATCTCGCTCGGCGTGTCGAGCGACGTGCCGACGATCTTCTTCATCACGTCGTCGCCGAGCGCCGTCGCTTCGGCCACGTCCTGCTGCACGGCCGCCTCAGATCGGCCGGTGCGCTTGGCGTGAGCTTTGGTAAAACGCTCCGGCTTGGAAACCTTCCCAACTTTTGGGACGGTTTTCGACAATCTCGTGGTGTAGGTCTTGCGAAGCGCCGGGCTCAGTTCGCGGCGATGCAGGTTCTCCTCGATCTCGATCGCCTCGACGGCGCGTGCGATCTCCGGCGTGTCGCCATAGATGGCGCGGGCCAGGACCGTCTCGCACCCGGCGCGCTTGTGCGCTTCGTGCCGGTTGCGGCCGGCGACCAAGATCGGGACGTTCCCGGTCTGCTTTCGCCACACATGGATAGGCGGCAAAGCGTTCACGTTGCCGGCTTTGATCGTCGCCACGATGCCCTCGACGACATCCTCGTCGACCGGCAGGCGACCGGGGTGGACCCTAATCGAGGCGACCGTCACGTACTCCGGTGCGCCCCACGATCCACGATCGACGGGCGCTTGCGCAATTTCCGATTCGAGGCGATCGAGCGCCTGCATCGTTTCGCGCCCTTCAGCGCCCTCGTCGCCCTGCTCGACAGCAGCAGGCTTGTCGCTCATGGTGTTGGCTTCGTCCTTGCTCATTTGGCTGCCTGCTGATCGCGGGCTTGCTCCTCCTCGGTGACGAGCTCGAGCTTCGCCTTCTTTACTTCGTCGGCCATGGTGCTTCGTCCTTTCTGAGCGGACGCGAGCGCGTCCTTCCCAGCGCGAGCGGGGCTGTGCTCTAGCGACATCTCAGGTCTCCTACGCACGTTGATGTTGTGCGGAGGCATGGCCACTGGCATGGCGAGACGCAATGTCGGCAGGCTTATTTGCGTAAGCGTTTAGCCTAAACGCGCTAATGCGTATCGCTGTTGTCCTTGCGACGTCCAAGATGGCGGGCAACCGTGTCGCTGCTCGGGGTTTTGATGCCCCTGTCAGCAGGCCAGCGCTTTACGATCTTACGGTGAATGTCGGCGGTCGACCTATTATCAAACGGCCACTTTTGCTGAAGCTCCTGCAGAAGCCCGTCCAGGATGACGCTCTGTTGCCCCATCCGCTTCTTCTTGGCCGGTGGCATAGCTTCGGTAGCCGGCATAGCTTCGGTAGCCCACGTCATCTGCGGCGAGCCGGTCGTGATCCCAATGGCGACGAGATCATGGGGCTGTCTAATCTCTCCGATCTTAAACCCATGCACCTGTCCAAGGGCCGGCACGCCAATCACTGGCGAGCCAGTCGTCAATGATTTGCCGACAATATTCTTAGCTCCCGCTTTCGGTAGCGCGAGTTTACTCATGACACTCACCTTTTTCGCAACTGCGTAACCACCGGGTTCGACGCAATGCCGAAGCGCGGTGCAGCACGTCTGATTTCGCTGGCTTCAAAGCTGGGACTTAAATGCGCGTAATGCATTTCGGTCATTCGCGTCGTGGCATGGCCAAGAGCACGTGCGACCACTAATAGCGGGGCGCCGGCCATTACGGACAAGCTCGCATAAGTGTGTCGCAACGCGTGAAAATTGATCGGCGGCACGATTCCGGCACGCTTGCATGCATCCGCCAATGGACGATTCTGCTGCCCCTTGCCCCACGCCGAACCATCCGTTTTGCGTAGCATGAATTCGTCACCGCCGCGTCCGGCCGCCAGACGCGAGAAAAGCGCGATACCTTCTTCGGTTAAGTTCGCAAAGCGCGGCTTGCCAGATTTCGTTTGTCTGATCGCAAGCGTTCCGCCGTCGGCGTCGAAATCGCCACACCGTAGCCGGCACAGCTCGCCGAAACGGCACCCGCTTTGCAACGCCGCTTCCGTCAACGCCCGGAATTCCGGCGGTTCGCAGGCATTCATCAGCCGCTGGCACTGATCGACGGACAAAAAGCGCACACGCGCACTGCTGACACCCTTGAACGGCTTCACTCGCTGCCATCCGACATTCGACAGCTTGCCGTCGGCGACGGCAAAATTCAACGCGGCACGCAGGGTCCCCCAGGTTCTGTTCGCGCTCGTCTTGCGCTTGCGAACGCTCTCGTCGTTGCTGGCGTCGTGAGCGCGGTATTGTTGTTTGGCATTGGCTTTGGTGCGCACCCGCGGCGCCGACGCGGCCAGATGTGCGAGCCATTTGCGCACCACCTCGGCCGTCAGTGTTTCAGCGTCGATGTCGCCGAGATTGGGGTACACGAAGGCTTCAAGCCGGTATCTGGAGTCGGCCGCGGTCTTTTTGTGGGATTCCATGTATTCTAGATAGGCTTCGCAGATGGCACGCACCGTTACCGGGGTGCCGGGGACGCCGGCGGCGCCGCGAGCGCGCTTCACCATGCGCGCGCGCACCAGATCGACGGCTTGCCAGAAAGTCAGGATGCCGACTGCGGTGTCGGCGTCGCTGAAGTCATCGGCGACGGCGATCGTCTCGGTGAGGTAAGCCCCAGAGCCGAGGTATTGCCGGATTACCCACGCGCCGGCGCCGGCAGGCCGGCCGCGGCGGCCCCGCGGCCGGCGGTAGCCCAAATGCACGCCCTTCTCGACGCTGCACCAGTACGGCTTGCCGCGGCCGCGTAGCTGGCTTCGCGCTGTCCTGGTCTCGAGATCGACGCTGCGGATTCGGCGTGCCATTGAAGAACCTTGATAGATGTCCAATCCATGTCCAAAATACGTATGGATGCAGGGGTGGACACGCAAGGCCACATATGCACGCTTTATCAGGATTTATGCGGGTTTTTGAGACGCCGGTGGACGTGTATGGACGCATTTCCGTCCTGGCCCATGATGATGCGGGCGTCGGAGCCGCCGATGAACTGACGGCGGTCAATCTGGGAGATGGTGATTGTCATTTTCGCGTCCACGTTTGAAAATCCCTGCTGATTCGCGATGGAGAATCTTATTCCTTGTGGAATA
>JBEKWZ010000763.1:0-2945 GCA_049512555.1 Candidatus Sulfotelmatobacter sp.
GCACATCCTGGTGCAGTTTCTGCTGGAGGCGCTGGTGCTCACGTTTGTGGGCGGCGTGATCGGGATGGCCGTCGCCGAGGTGCTGACGTGGGCGATTCCTCCGATGCCGCTCTACGATGAGTTTTACAAGACCGCCGATCATGAAGGCGCGATCTTTCTGCACGCGTCGATGAGCGTGATGATAATTTCGTTCATCATTCTGTCGATGGTGGGGATTGTGTCGGGATTCTTCCCGGCGTTGAAAGCGGCGCGGCTAAATCCGATTGAGGCGCTGCGGTACGAATAAGCGCGGCCGGAAATTCGGCGGCGCGTTGTCGGTGAAGCTGAGCGTTTCCGTGGGCGCGCCGAGTTGCCTTGGCGTGTAGGTAACGTTTACCTCGCGACTCTTGCCTAACAGCCCTTGTCTTACCAAACAGGGCAATGCTGCCGATGATTGGCGCAGCCGGGCTGGCGTTTTTTGCGTGTCGGTCTCAACGTCAGAGTTGTGGTCTGAGTCAGGTTGCCGGAAGTGCCGATCACGGTCACCGTTGCCGCGCGCGGCGAGGCAAACGGGCTTGCCGTCAGGGTCATGGTTGTGCTGGTGCTTGAGGGATTCGGGCTGAACTCTGCCGTCATCTCGCCCGGCAGACCGGCTGTTGAAAACAACACGTTTCCGCTGAACCCGTTGTAGGGAGTAATTGTGATCGTGGCTGTGCTTTGGCTACCCAGCAAAAAGCTCACGCTGCTGGGAGAGGGTGACAGCGTGTAGAGCGGGCCGGATGAGCCGAAGACAAACGCCGCTCCTGTCAGATTCGATCCGACCGAGTACCCATTGGCTCCCGCCAAAACCGTGCTGCCGCTGACCGCGACGGAGAGGCCCAACTGGGAAGCCGTGGGGACCGCGCCGGTTAGCTCCGCCTGCTGGCTCCACGTGGAACCGTCTTGCCCGAATATGTATACCGTCCCCTGACCCTGATTCGAACCGACCGGGTAAGTTTGGGCACCGGCCACGATCGTGCTGCCGCTGATACCGATGGAATAGCCCAACATATCGCCCGGCATGCCGTCGGACGCGGTTAGCTCCGCCTGCTGGCTCCAGGTTCCGTCGCCGTTTGCAACAAACACGTACGCCGCCCCCGGCCCAGGAGTGTCGCAATCGAGCTTCGCGGGGTGACAAAAGGCACCCACTACGGCCGTGCTACCACTCACCCCGACGGAGAAACCAAAGCGGTCCCATGCCACTCCGTCGGACGCGGTCAGTTCCGCCTGCTGGCTCCAGGTGGAACCATTTTGCACGAACACGTAAGCCGCTCCCTGATACGGATTCGAGCCGACCGCGTGATAATCGGCCCCCACTACGGCGATGTTGCCGCTGACCGCGACGGACCAGCCAAACGAGTTGTCCACGGCGCCATCGGACGCGGTCAGCTCCGCTTGCTGGCTCCACGTCGTGCCATCTTGCGCAAACACGTAGGCTGCTCCCCGATCCGCGTTGTGATCAAAGGCACCCACAACGGCTGTGCCGCCGCTGACTGCGACGGAGAAACCAAAGCAATCGTTCGCGACGCCGTCGGAGGCGGTCAGTTCCGCTTGCTGGCTCCACGTGGTGCCATTGCGCACGAACACATATGCCGCCCCCGGGCCGGGATTGTTACAGGCATATCCCCCAGCGGGGTGGCAAAAGGCACCCACCACAGCGGTGTTGCCACTGACCGCGACGGAGGAGCCGAAGGAGTCACCCATGCCGCCGTCGGACGCAGTGAGTTCTGCCTGCTGACTCCAGGTTCCGTCGCCGTTCGCAACAAACACGTACGCTGCTCCCTGAAAGCCATTCCGCTCATAGGCTCCCACCACGGCCGTATTGCCGTCGACCGCGACGGAGATGCCGAAGTTGTCTGCTTCCTCGGCGTCGGACGCCGTCAGCATCGCCTGCTGGATCCACGGGTCGATCACTGAGGGGTCCTGCATGCCCGCGGCGTGCGCTAGCCCCGGATTTTCTCCACGAAAGCCCTGGGCGCTCGGATGAATCCAATAGCCAGAGTTGTGTTTGCCCAGCGCCGCCAAGATGGGACCTTGAGAGTTGGAGCTGACCACGGACGCCGCCGGCACGCTGCTGTTTGAGCTTGGCGATGGATCAGTTTTCGCTGCGCGAATCGATTGCGCGAGCAAAGATGGAATCAGCACGAAGAAAATAGGCGCGAGCAGACGAAGGCAGCGCATTGAGTTCACTTTCCGGGTCCTCGAACGATTCGCTAACGGAACAGGGGAATTGCTCCCAAGCATAAGAAAATGCTAGAAGTATCGGGCTGCCTAAGCAATGATAAGTGCGCTTGCCCTCATTACTTCCGTGCCTTGACTCGCACCTTCGGCGCACATTAACTTCGCTGTACCTAGAATTTTGTCTTCAGGAATTTTGTCTTCCAGCGAGGGAAAGTTGCCACATCGTCCGACGATTACTCTTACCACTGATTTTGGGACCAACGATCATTATGTGGGCGCGATGAAGGGAGTGATTCTCGACATCACTCCGGACGCGCAGATCGTGGATATTTCGCATGCCGTACAGGCCTTCGATGTGCTCGATGGCGCGCTGGCGATTTCGCAGGCGTATTCGTATTTCCCGAACGGCACGGTGCACGTGGTGGTGGTGGATCCGGGGGTGGGCACGGTGCGGCGGCCGATTCTGGCTTCGAGCGACGGATATCATTTCGTGGCGCCCGATAATGGCGTGCTGTCGATGGTCTATGCCAAGGAAGAACGCATCCACGTACGGCATATCACTTCGGACCATTATTTCCGCATGCCAGTGAGCCAGACGTTTCACGCTCGGGACATATTTGCTCCGGTGGCGGCGTATCTGGCGAAAATGGTGGACTCGCACAAGTTCGGAGATGAGATTGAAGATTTTGTGCGCTTTGCGGCGCCGCGTCCGAAAGCCACGGCTGAAGGCCGTATTCGCGCGGTGG
>JBEKWZ010000764.1:0-2935 GCA_049512555.1 Candidatus Sulfotelmatobacter sp.
CCCGAGCAATATTGCGAGAAGGGCAACAACAGGGCGATGGCCTGAACCTCAGGGTAGGTTCCGCAAGCGCCCGGTGAGGATGCCGCAGCCACCTGATAATACGGGTTAGGCACGAGTTTGCTGAGATTGTCGGTGCTGTTCAGCGCGTACTGCAACTCGGGGTAGCTAAGAGTTCCGTTGAGCCACGTGATGCCTGCGCGCAGGCGGCTGTCATAATTGGCCGCCCATCTCGTATCCAGAACCATGTTGCCCGGAAGTGCGCGCTGGAAGCCGAACGACATCTCTTGCGCCCTGGGAATCTTGCGCTGCGGGAAGTCGAAGATTTGTGCTCCGTCGCCGAGATTGGTGAGAAGCCCTGCTTGCGCTCCGACCGGCGGCAGAAGACCCAGTGGATATTGGGCGGAAGGAGGGAACGGCGAACCCGTTCCGTAGGGACCGGCCGAGGGCCCGGCCAACGGCGCCACTCCACCTTGCTGCGGATTGAATCCATCCAGAGAAGCTACATAAGGCGTGGACTGCTGGTAGCCAACCGGCGATCCGCCTTCCAGTCCGGCGGAGTACGTATACATCCATCCGCCGCGAATTACTGTCTTGGCGTCGAGGGCGTAAGAAAAGCCGATGCGGGGACCGATGTTGCCGTAATCAGTGTTGTACGCATCCCGCGACTGCCCATTGTGGCCGGCGTACACCGGGCCGCCGTAAACGGTCTTGAGAGACGCTACGTTGATTCCCGCCGCTTGCCAGGCCGCGATGTTCGCCGTACTCGCGATGTTGGCTTCATACACGCCGTCATCGGTTACCGGATTCACGCAGGTCAGGCAAACGCCGCGGGTGAGTTCGTTGTAGCGCTCCCTCAGTCCGACTTGGACGTCGTAGCGCAAGCCCAGGTTCAGCGTCAGGCGATGGTTAACCTTCCAGTCATCCTGTGCGTAGAGGTTCCAGACCGGCTGGTAATCATAAAGCGAGTCGTTCCAGTCGATGTGGCCGCTGGCCGGCAGCCCCAACAGGAAGTCGGCAAATCCGTAGCCGTTCGGGGCGTACCCGGGAAGGCCGCTGGATTGTGGACTGGCGCTGCACGCCGGGGCGCCCGCGGCGAAGCCCAGGCTGGCAGGCTCATAACAAGTTGCATTCGCAGCGTCGTATTGAGTCCACTGTCCGTTGAACGAGAAGGCACCGTTGGCGTTGCCGGCGTTGCCCGGATTGCCAAAGAAGAATTCTCCGATGCCACCGCCGAAGTGAATGTTGTGCGCTCCTACGGCCTTGGTGAAGTCCGCGTCGATCATGACGTTGGTGGTCGCGCTCACGCTCAAATTGTTTCCGAATAGAGTGCCGGTTGACACGCCGCCAATGCCGTATTCCGGAAAATCTTTCAGCGCAGTAGTCGGCGGGAGCGGCATGGTCAGCCCGATTTTGCTGGGGGGCTGTGCGAGATTCAGATTCCCGTCGGGCGCGGTATCCGAGAAGCGGTTGAAGGAAATCTTGAAGTCGGCCAGAAACGTGGGTGAGAACGTGTGCGTCATATCCTGCGTCGCCACCCAGGCTTCCCGGAAATGATCGAGGTTGCCGTTGGCTTCGAATCCGGTGAACCCGTTGGTGCTCCGATTCTCGTGCCCCTTCTGCCACGCGAAGAAGGTGTACCACTTGGTTTTGTCGCTGCTGTTGTAGTCCACCCGGATCATGGGCTGGTTGTAGTTGTAAACATCAGGAGAACTTTCGGCATAATTGGCGGGATCGCCATATCCGCCAATATAGTTCTCGGCGCCGCCGATATTGGGCATTGGGACATAACCCAGACTCAGCATGGTGAGTGCGGTTTGGTTGAACTGCGTAGACGGAAGCAAGCTGCCACCGTTCGTTCCGCCCGTATACGCGGTAGGAAGGCCAATGGTCTTGTTGCCACACTGATTCGCCGGCCCGGTCGGCGCTGTGCCGGGACCGTTGCCGAAACATGCCGCGTTGTTTGGATTGATGGGATTGTTGCTGTCGCCCGGTTGAAAGAGCGTAAGCCCGTATAACGCGTACGGCGACTTCGGATTCAAGTTCTGATAGATGGAGGGCACCAGACCGAAATCGATATTCGCATTGCCCTGGTATCCCGGCCGCAGATAGGCCGGAGGCACGTTACCGGTCACCAGGTTGTAAATCGATTGGCGATAGCCCTCAAAGCTGAAGAAGAACCAGAGCTTGTCCTTCTTGATCGGTCCGCCAAAGGTTCCACCGAACTGATTTTCCACCTGCTGATCGGAAAGCGGCTGCTCCTTCGCCCCCTTGGTCGCCGAAGTACAAGTCCCCGGAGCCGTGCCGGAGGGACAGACAATGTTGCCAGACACGAAAATATTCTGCAGGAAGTTGGCGTCCATGAAGCCGCCCTTGTAACCCTCGTAGAGCTCCCCGTGGTAGTCATTGGTTCCGTTCTTGGTAACGACGTTCACCGTGCCGCCGCTGGTCCGGCCAAAGCGGGCGTCGTAGGTGGTGGTCATCACGTTGACTTCCTGGATCGAATCCAGGGTCGGGGCGATGGTCCAGGTCCCAGCTCCGGCAGCGTTGTAAGTGGTTTGCTGCGTGATGTTGCCGCCGTTGAGCGTGAACTGGTTGAATCCACCCGAAGTGTCGGCCGGATTCACGCCGCCCCCGATGATGTACTGGTTGTTCACGTCCCAACCGCGCGTACCGGAGAATCCGCTCGGCCCAAACGTGGTCTGCGTGAACTGCGATCCGGGCACGGTGCCGATCATCATGTAAACTTGTCGGCCGTTGACCGGAACGTTCTGCAAAGTTTTCTCATCGAGGATGGTGCCGCCCGATGCGTTCTCTGTTTCGAGCAGCGGAGGCGCAGCCGTTACTTCCATGGTCTCGTGGAAACTGCCCACTTCGAGTTTGAAATTCTGCCCGAAATATTTGCCCGCCAGCAGCAGCACGTTGTCCTGGATCGCAG
>JBEKWZ010000765.1:0-2934 GCA_049512555.1 Candidatus Sulfotelmatobacter sp.
CCAGCCTTCCAGAAAGTACTCATCGAACAACACTCCGAATCTCATTGACACATTATGGCGAGGGTGTGATCTTCCGGTTTCTCGAATTCGGCTCTTTATTGAGAGACGCCTTGGGTGAAACGGCGAAGCGCATGGATCGCTCGGCCGTACGTCTGCACTGCCCGCGCCGACAGCAACGAACCCGGAGGCTGATTCATAAACGGCATGAATTTATCGGGAAAGCCCGGCATCGTGCATCCAATGCAAATGCCCCCCACGTTCGGGCAACCGCCAATCCCGCCCATCCATCCTCGCTTGCCCACGTTGCACTGCACTACCGGACCCCAGCATCCGAGCTTCACAATGCACTTTGGAGATCCATATTCTTCAGCAAATTCGCCCTGCTCGTAATATCCGCCGCGATCACATCCCTCATGCAACGTCGCGCCAAACAGCCACGTCGGACGGAGCGCCTCATCGAGCGGAATCATCGGTGCGCGCCCACTCGCCATATACAGAAGATAGAGAATCGTCTCCATCATGTTGTCCGGCTGCGCCGGACACCCTGGAACACACACGATCGGAATTCCCGCCGTCGACTTCCACTCCCAACCCAGATAGTCCGGAAGTCCCATGCAACCGGTGGGGTTTCCCTCCATGGCATGAATTCCACCGTAGGTCGCGCACGTCCCCGCCGCCATAATGGCCCACGCCTTCGGTGCCAGCCGATCGATCCAATCGCAAGTCGTTATCGGCTGGCCCGTCAGCGGATCGGTTCCAAACGAAGCCCAATATCCTTCCGTCTTGTTGTTTTCGTTCGGAATAGAACCTTCGACCACCAGGATGAACGGTCTTTTCAATTTCCCCTCGGCCGCATCACGAAAAGGCCGGACAAACTCGTCTCCGTTTTCGTAGGCTAGAAAGGGATTGTAGAACCTGACTTTCGGAGTCCAGGGCAGAGCGCCCGTCACAATATCTTCGATGCTCGGCTGCGTGGCGCCGGTCATCGCGATGTTGTCCCCGTCGCAGCCTAGGCCCGCCGTCATCCACAGGATGTCGATCTCTTCGATCGTCGCGCTGTTGCCGATCTTTCCGGTTCGACCGACCTCGGCGTCGCCCATCAAGTCTCTCCCCGGCGCCTGCGTATTCTAGCTTATTTCGAACTCGTCAGCGCTCAAGTTGCAACCTGCGGTCGCAACACCCGGCGCCCTATACCTTTGACTATTTATCACTTCCGCAATAGCCCATCCGAGCCATTCCCATCCGCAGCCTCAATCGATAGTCTGTTCATGAGCAGACTTCGGGGGAGGGCTGTTCGACAAGCGTCCCATGACTCAATTTGAGTCTGGGACGTTTTGTTTTATCAGAATTTCGCTTTTGAATGAGAATTGCCGTAGCGGCTCGTAAAATCTGGTGGCGGCGGTAGGACTCGAACCTACGACCTACGGATTATGAGTTCTGAACCGCCTGCTGCAGACGAAGAAGATAAAGTGTAATGGGAATTTAACGCCAATTGACCGCTCATTGGATCGGCGACCACTTCCCGAATTGTCTAACCAAACGTGAAATCAAGTGCTTGAACGCCCAGATCGAGGAACTCGATTTCGAAGGTTCGGTCTGCGATTCTGCCTTTTTGTCGGATGAGCTGATAGAGTCGGGGCCCTCGAATTTCGCCGGAGCCGTCCGGAGCCGTGTCAACGCCGCAATTTTCCCCGGGAGCGGCGCCATCCAATCTCACGACAAACCGCACGGGCTTGCCGTCCTTCGCAGCCGCCAGCACCAGGTTCAGGTCGCGACTGTGGAACCGGAACACGATTTTGCCGGGCACTGCCTGGAGCACGGCGCTCTCTGCGTTGACGTTCCACGACCCGCTCAATCCCCAATGATTTAAAGAGAGTTCCCCGGGCGCACTGAAAGCCTGAATTGCATCCTTGTGCACTTTTTCGGGTGAAGCGAAATTCTGCGCCTGGCGATAGCCGATATAGGTTTCGGGAGATTGCTCATCCGCCCAATCAGGAGCGGCCTCGACTCCAACGCCGGATTCACTGGTTGTACCGGAAGCTAGGCCAGTTGCCCCGTTCTCCTTCAGGAGCTCCTGGATGACGCGCTCGATTTCACCATAATCGCCTTCCCCAAAGTGGTGGTACCGAATCCGCCCTTTGGCGTCGACGAGATACTGAGCGGGCCAGGCTTGATTGTTGAACGATTGCCAGATCCTGGTCTTGCTGTCGATGGCGACCGGAAAAGAAACGTTCAAACTGCGCACGGCATTTTCCACGTTCATCGGTTCGTGCTCAAACGAAAACTCCGGGGTGTGCACCCCGATCACAACTAACCCCGCGTCCTTATATTTTGCGGCCCAGGTCTTCACATAGGGCATGGGCCGCAGAGAGTTGATACAGGTGTAAGTCCAGAAGTTAACCAGCACCACCTTACCCCGAAGCGACTTGCGGCTCAATGGAGCTGAATTGAGCCAGCCTATGGCGCCGTCCAGGTCAGGCATGGTGCCTTCGTCGCCAATAACTGGGGCAAGGGCAGGTCCCGGTTCGGCTGCCCAGGCTGTCACGGTCGGAAGTCTTTGGATCAAACTCCTGGGCCAGCCGACCGCCAGAGCGACGACTAAAAGCATCACACCTACACCTAGAGCGCGACGGATCCATACCAACAGCGACAGAAACTGCATAACGAAGATCTCCATCTTTCAGATACCACTTTTTGCGCGCCCGAGTTCCGGGCTCACAAACCCTTCACACATAATGATGTCGGAGCAACATTCGGAGTTTCATCTAGCCGTGACGCCCTATAGAAACGAAACGACCTCGTCGTCGCCATGGACGCCCTGCGGACTTGGTACTACATAAGTCCGCAGGGCTTAGGCGGGCTAGCTGGCAGATCAAAAGCGATCGACGTCGATGACCGCTTTGGCAAAGGCCTGGGGAGCTTCCTGGGGCAAAT
>JBEKWZ010000766.1:0-2929 GCA_049512555.1 Candidatus Sulfotelmatobacter sp.
GGCGGCCCGGGGAGGGCCGCCCTAACAAAGTTCGCTTCGTCTAGAAAACGAACTTAGCCTGCAGCTCAATTACTCTTGGAGACGCATCCGCACCCAGACCCGACCCATAAATGGTCGTCGGCTGACTTACCGTTTGGGTAATTTGTCCGAACTGATTGCTGTCGGCATTTGTGTTTGGGAACGCAAAGTTTGGGTGATTGAATAAGTTGAAAAACCTTGCCCCTATTGAGAATTGAGCTTTCTCCCACGCCGGTATGGCAAATGATTTCTCCAGGTCGAAGTCCGTGTCGAAGTATCCGGGGCCGCGAAACTGGTTCCTGCGCTGGGTGGCGAAATCGTTTGTCGGATCCGCGAAATTGCCCGCGTTGTAGCAGAAATTTGGCTGCCCGTTCACGAGTTGTGCGGCTGAGGCACCGCAGTTGATGTTGGGGGAGCCTACGACATTGGCAAGCACAGCCGTCGCAGTAGCCGGATTTGCACTGCCGAACAAGCCCTGTTGTAGAGCGGCAGTTTCGTTGCTGCTATAGATCGAGTACGGGAACCCTGTGTGCTTGAAGATCGTTCCCGAGAACGTCCAGCCTTTCACCAGGACATTCGGGCCGCCGCTCGTGAGATGACGGATGGCGTCACTCCAGACGTAGTTCATGACGAACGATTGCCGCACGTCGTAGTCAGCATTCCCGTAGTTCAGCTGCCGGATGTTAAACGGATTGAGAGGCGTGACGACATCAACATTGCTGTTGGTATTCACGCCGAACGGATTCAGCGAACTATTAGAGATTTCGTCGAGAGCGTGACTATAGGTATAGGAAGCCTGGAACTGAAAACCGCCATTCATCGTATGCGCGGCAGTCAGCGTGACGCCATTGTAATTGGAGTTGCCAACGTTGAGTGTCTGGGCTACCACTCCAAATCGCGGATCCGGCTGGGTAGTCGGCAATGCTCCGAATGGCAGGCCCGTAGCGCTGAAAGCGTTCAATGCAGGATTCGTGATCTCTTCGTGTTCACCATGATTTCCCACATATTTTGCGCTCAGCGTTGTGTGCCAACCCAGGGCGTGCTGTATTTCCAGGTCCCACTCGTCATAACGCGGAATCTGCACCGCTCCCGGATTGAAGAAGTTGAAGGCCGGCACAGCTCCGCCGTTAGCGAAATTAGCGCGGAACGCCGCATTGGCCGCCGTCGCTTGCCCATTCAGGCTTCCCGGAGCCGCTGGGGAGAGCGCCCCATTGAATAAGTTGAATGAGGGATCATTCGGCGCATTGGTCAGGATGTCGTCGATCCCACCGGTGGGAATGGCATCGCTGAAGATGCCAAACCCGCCGCGAACAACGGTGTTCTTGGCGCCAAAGGGCGACCACGCGAAACCGACCTTGGGCTGATACACAATCGACGTTACAGAGGGAAAGGCGGTGTGCAACCCTGTAGTTAAGGCCTGATTCACCGGTGCAGTCCTACTCAAATTCTGAAATGGTTCCGACAGGCTTTGGAAGCAATTAGTTTGGCAGATTGGATTGGACAAATGGTCAAAACGCATGCTGAGCGTTAGCTTCAAGTTCGACGTAACCTTGACCTCGTCTGAGGCATACCACCCAAGTTGATAGAGCGCTATGGGCACATTCGTATTGAGGGGGAAATTCTGAGATAAAATGCTTCCTCCTGGGCTGCCCCCGGGCGGGACCGGCGCCACTCCTCCAAATGCAAAATCATTCAGGGTCACTTCTTGAACAAATGGAATCACGTCCTCGAAATTATGGTCGCTCACGTCGTCACGGCGGAAGTTCACGCCGAAGCGAAATTCGTGTCGGCCGCGCGTCCAGCTGAAGTCGTCAACAATCCCATACTGGGTGATGACCCGGCCTTGAGGAAAAGCGGTGCCCTCGTTGTTCAGAGGGAACAGGGAGCCGTCATCAAGAAAAACGGTCTCCGGAAGGGCCTGAAATTCAGCGGTTGGATTCGTCATCGTGAATAGCGCGCTATACCACTGCAGGGAGGCGATGAAGTTGTTTACCTTGTTGTTTCCAAACGTATGCGTCTCGCTCACCTGGCTCTGCCATTCCGGCTGAGCACTATGGGCATCGAAGGCGGGGCTAAGAGGATCGGTGTAAGTCGCTTGTTGGCCACTTTCATGTTGCACTCGGAGAAACAGTTTGTCGTTGTTGCCAATGACCTGATCATAGCGTCCCACGATCAGATAGTCGTTCGTAGCCTGAGATGTGCCCCCTTGCAGTTCGGTAGCGCAGGGGTTGGTTGTTCCAAAGGCGACTCCCGCCAGGCTGGTAACGTTCGAACAACCCCCACCCCCGAGAGTGTTCTGAGCACGCGCCGCTCCTGGAGCCGCATTCCAGATGCCGAATAGTTGGTTGTAAAAAGGGACTGAAGCGGGGCTGACACTGTTCAGGTTCGCGATCACCGCATTTTCAAACTGCTGAGTCGGCAGGTTGACCGAAAAGAGTGATGGGATGACCAAGCGAATGCCTTCATAGTCTACGAAGAAAAACGATTTGTCCTTCTTAATTGGCCCACCGAATGAGGTTGCATATTGATTGGCATTCACGAACGGCCGCGGAGCGACATCGCTCCCGGCGATGCCATTGGCCTGATTCCGGAAATAGTTGTTCGAGTTCAAAGCACGGCCGTTCCACCAGTACTCTGCATTGCCATGAAAGGAATTGGTGCCGGACTTCGAAACGTAATTAATATTCGCGCCAGCCAGGCCGCCAAATTGGCCGCTGTAGCCATTGGTCACTACACTGGTCTCCTGCACATCGTTCAACCCGAGCGTCAGGTTGGTCGCGCCGCTGTTGTTGACGTTGAAGTAGGGGTCGTTATCGTTCGCCCCGTCATACGTGAACACATTGGAGTTCGACGGCAACCCGAAGAACTCATAGTTACCGCCGCCAAATACAGAGCCGCCGGTCGTGTTCAT
>JBEKWZ010000767.1:0-2929 GCA_049512555.1 Candidatus Sulfotelmatobacter sp.
TGGGCCACGTCGACGGCCAGCACTTCGCAATGATTGCGGACAACGGCTCCGGCCTCGGCGGCTTCGGTCATCCACTCGGCTACCAGGCGTTCGGGAAACTCGCACTGCGCATCTTCGTAGTTGAAGATCGTCCACTTGTGGCCGGCATCGAGTGTGCGCTGGACGCGCATTAATTCCATCTCGCTCAGGTCGGGGGATTTTCTTCCCGCAATCCGCTGGTAGAGCCAGAGGCCGGCGCGAACTTTCATCGCGGTGCGCTGACTGTCTTCGTTCAGAAGAAACAGGAAGTGAGCTGGCTGCACCAGGTGCGACCGTTCGCGCAGCAAGCGCTCGCGCTCGCGCACCGACTCGCGGACCAGGGCAATTTCTCCATGTTCCAGGTAGCGCAGTCCGCCGTGGATGATGCGGGTCGACCGGCTGGTCACTCCCGAGGCGAAATCGTTTTGCTCGACCAGCAGGGTGCGCTTGCCGGCACGCGCGCACTCGCGAGCCACGGCGACGCCATTGATGCCGCCGCCGATGATCACCACATGGAAGTGCTGGCTTTCCAGCGGCGGTCGAGGTTTTATCGCTAAACTCATGTATTTAAACTAGATGTATGCGATCGATATCCCGATCAAGAAGTACGCCCGGTTGCGACACGTTTACCCTTCTCTAATTCTGCTCCTTCGTGGCAAGGAGATGAAAGTAACGATAGTCCCGACTCAACCTGAACGACAACGATGCCGAAAGTAACCTGACGCGTCGTTCTTGGAGCCGATCTTTAGATTTGGTCCCCGAGGATTTGGTCCCCGAGCAAAATCTCGGCCAGCGTTCTGCATCAACATCAGCCACGGCCAATATTATTATCTTCCAATTTTGGGCGGAGTCGCGGTGCTTCCGCGCATTGCCTCCTGCCTTGGCGGTCATTTACATTGGTTGCCTCATGTCTGGCACTGGAGAGCGTTTCGAGCGAGCGGTCGCGATTATGGAGCGCCTGCGCGCTCCCGGCGGGTGCCCGTGGGACCGCGAACAAACCTTCGATTCCATCAAGCCCTTTACGCTGGAAGAAACGTATGAAGTTCTCGAGGCCATCGACAATCGCGATTGGGCGGAACTCGCGGGCGAACTCGGCGACCTGCTGCTGCAAGTGCTCTTCTATGCCGAAATGGCGAAGGAGCAGGATTCCTTTTCGATTGATGACGTGCTCGACCGGCTGTCGACCAAGCTGATCAATCGCCATCCGCATGTGTTCGGCGAGGTGAAGGCCGACACTTCCGCCGAGGTTAAGCGTAACTGGGAGGCGATTAAGGTCGAAGAGAAAAAACTGGAGGAGAGGAAGAAGCTGGAAGCCGGCGGCGCGGTCGGCGATGCGGCTGCTGCGGTGAAAGAGCAAAAGCGCTCCATTCTTGCCGGCGTTTCTTCTGCGATGCCTTCGTTGCTGGAGGCTCACAAACTCAGTTCGCGGGCGGCGCAGGCTGGATTCGATTGGCCGAATGTCGAGGGGCTGTTCGACAAATTGAACGAAGAGGCCGCCGAACTGCGCGAACAGCTGCAGGAATTTCCCGCGCCCGGACCGCGTCCGCAGGGACGGGGCGTGGCGGGATCGGGGCGGACGGCTGTTCCGGAAGAGCTGCAGGCGCGGCTTGAAGGTGAAGTGGGTGACCTGTTTTTCGTGCTGGTCAACCTGGCGCGCTATCTGTCAGTTGATCCTGAATCGGCTCTGCGCAAGACCAACCGAAAGTTCAAGCGTCGCTTTCAGTGGATGGAGGAACGCCTGCACGAGTCGGGGCGGTCTGCCGATCAGGCTTCGATGGAGGAACTGGAAGGGCTGTGGCAGCGGGCCAAAGCTGAGGAGCGAGACAATCCCGGGAAGTCTCCGGAGAAGCCTGCGGAGAAGTCAGCGTGAGCGTCGACTCGATCGTGCTGCGCCGCTGTCAAGGGATTGAGGAGTTCCACGCCTGCGTCGCGCTGCAGAAAGAAGTCTGGAATTTTACCGACGCGGAACTGGTGCCGCTGCGGATGTTTGTAGTCGCTGACAAGGTTGGGGGCCAGGTGATGGGGGCCTTCGACGGCAACGTGATGGTGGGTTTCGCGCTGTCGGTGCCGGGCACGCGGACCGGCCACGTCTATTTGCATTCGCACATGCTGGCCGTGCGCAAGGACTATCGCAATGTCGGGCTGGGCCGACGACTCAAGTTAATGCAGCGCGAGGATGCGCTGGCCCGCGGCATTGAACTGATCGAGTGGACGTTTGATCCGCTGGAAATCAAGAACGCTTATCTCAACATCGAGAAGCTGGGCGCCATCGCGCGACGCTATAACATCAACCAGTACGGCATTACTTCTTCGCCGCTGCAAGGGGGATTGCCCAGCGATCGGCTGATCGCCGAGTGGTGGCTGAAGTCGAAGCGGGTGGAAACGCTGCTGGCTACGGGAAAGAATCCCGCGGTGGTGACTGAGTCGAGCATCGTGGTGCCCGCTCAGGTTTACGACTGGAAGGCTACGGCGGAAACCCGTGGGCTGGCGCAGAAAGTGCAGGAGCGCAATCGTGCGCAGTTTCTGATCGGGTTTTCGCATGGGCTGGCCGTGCTGGGGTACGAGCGCGATGCGGAGGGAAACGGCAAGTTCCTGCTAGGACATTGGGACGAAAAATGGTCGTATGCGTCGGAAGGGTAGCGCCGCCGTCCCGGCGGCCGTCGCGAGGGCATCTTGCCCTCGCCTGCGCGGGCGAGACGCCCCCGCGACAGCCGGCAGGATGCCGGCGCTACTAGAAGCGGGTTGCTCTTAAAGAATACTTATGAAGATTGAAGCCATCACGTTGCGCGAGATTCACATGCCGCTCGTGCACTTTTTCGAGACGAGCTTTGGCCGGACCTATAGCCGGCGCATTCTGCTGATCACCGTTCACAGCGAGGGCGTGGACGGATGGGCCGAGAGCGTGGTCGGC
>JBEKWZ010000768.1:0-2928 GCA_049512555.1 Candidatus Sulfotelmatobacter sp.
GGCCTCGGTGCCGGAAATGCGTTCCATCTTGATGTGCAGATCAGGCGACCACTCGCGCTCGAATTCTTCGCGAGCCAGGGCCAGACCTTTGTCGGTGGCCTCAACGTAACGCAGGGTCGCGCGGGCGAGAATCACACTGAAAAAGGTAGTGACAATGGTCGCGATGACCGGGATGTAGCTCATCAGCGTGGAGAATGAGATGGCGAACGGGTTGACCAACTGCATGTGCATAGGCGCGCATTGCTCCTGCGAACTTGGTCTCGAGACTAACCGGGGATTGCAAAAGTCTAGCGAGGGGTGGGCAGGGGTTCCAGATGCGCATAGTGCGAGGCGCGCAACCGGCGTAGGGCAGCGACTTTGGTAACCAGGAGGATGCGGACAAACCTACCGAAATTGCGACCGCACACTCTCGCGGCCCAGCACGATGCGCCACCAGATACCGATGGGGATCAATATCACGAACAAGGCGCCACAAACCAGAAAAGCGCCTGCGAAGAAAAAATTGTGAGTACTACGAGCGGCTGCGAGAAGAGCCAACAACGCAAAAAAGAGAATGAGGATGGGCACTGTCGCGAAAAAAATCGCGGCCTTCCTCGCTGCCTCATGCAAGCGCAACAGACCGATGGATGTGATGATCCCCAGCATACTGAAAACAGTTTCGATGGCCATGACTGGCCACAGGAAGTCGCGAAGAGTCGGGTTTGCGAACATGAAATACATCCCGCCTGCCGGGATCAAGACGGACGCGATGATAAGAACCGCGGCGATCGCGATGATCGAAGCTGGCGCTCTCAAGGTGACTTCTCGCGAGTCAAAAGCCGTTACTCCAGCACGCTGTCGTCCAGTTTTTTCTTGCCCCAGTCGGCGGCGGCTTGCACGAAAGCCAGAACGATGGGGTGCGGTTTCTTCGCCGTGGACGAGAGCTGCGGCTGGAACAGAGTGGCCAGGAAAAAGCGGTGGGTGGGTGATTCGATAGCGCGAATCTCGCCCTCGGCGCCGCGCGCGACCACGGGAAACCCGGCTTCCATGGCGGCCCACTCGAACTCAGGATTGATTTCGAAGTTGCAGAAGAATTCCTCAGTCGCCGTCTCCTGGTCCTTGCCATAGAACGATTGCAGGTAAGAGCCGGGACGCAGGCGGATCTCCGGGACCGCGCCCGATAGTTTGGGAGCGTCGCCCTTGCGATCAGGGACGGCGCAGGCCACGGGATAAATCACGATGTTCTTGGAGCCGGAATTGTTTTCGGCGCTGTCAGCGTCTTTGACGTTCAGGACATTGCGCAGGAACTCGATGAAAGCATATTGGAATCCGCCGCAAGTCCCGAGGTAGGGCCAATCGCGGCGGCGCGCGAACTCGATGCCTTTGAGCATGCCATCGAAACTCTTATAGGGACTGCCGGGCGAACCCCACAGGCCGTCGAAGCTCTCCAGCGTCTTCTCGACTCCGGCTTCCATCAGCGACGGCGTGGGGATCCACTCGGATTCAACCTTCAGGTTCAGCTTGCGGGCGGCGTGCTGCAGCGCGTCGTTAGTGGCGTGGTGTGAGCGGAAATCGGCGTTGAAGTCGCCCAGGATTCCGATGCGGACGGCGTCGTCGCTCACGGGTTGATTGTACTAGAGGGCATGGGGTGGGCTGGTAAGAGTGGTGGCCGACAGGGTTTAACAGGGTGGTGCGCCGATGGCCATCAAGATATGGGTTCAGAACAGACTCTTAATGCCGAGAAAGAAATAAAGGCTGAGCAGCGCGAGCGCGGGGCCGCCCCAGATCATGAGCGTGCATTTCCATCCCAGAGAGCGGGCGACTTCCTGCTGGCTGCGCCACGAAATCAGGAAAGTTTTGTTGTTGGTACCCTTCATCAGCACCACCGGCGGATGTGGGTCGAAGCCGTTCACGAGTGACGACGAACTGACATTCGAGGGAGAGCCGCTACTGACTCCGCTCTGAGACGCTGCGGCCGGGTCCGCCAGGACCTGCACACCGCCCCGTGTTGCTACGTCGGTGGCGGAAACTCCCGCCGCTGCCCAGGCTTGTGGACTCGCGATGCCGGCTTTCAGCAAGGCGGCAGCGATCTTTTGTTGCTGGTTCATGTCCGAGACCTTCCCGCTCGCGGATTCGGGGGCTATCCGGATCACTTCAACGCGAGCATGGCCCAAGGGACTGGTCGGGAACCCTCCTGCGCTACTGCCCCAGGAAAACGAAGAATTGAATGACAGGGAGAGTCCATCGGAAGAGAACGAGTTGGTGGGCTCGGCGTTCTGGATCGGCTGTGGCCCGACTTCGAGGCCCGGATTTTCGCCTAGCGTGCCCAGAATGAATAACGAGTTCTTGGGCTTGATGCAGCATTCCTCCACTTTGATTTTATTGCTCGTAGCAACACCGTGGCGCCCCAGGAAAGTGTGCACATTCGCGGGTGCAGGCTCTTTCGTGGTGAAGAAGGAATCGCAGAATTCCTGTTCGAAATCTCGGTGCAGGTCGAGATCGGCGCGGCGTGGGTCGATCAGCAGGCGTCCGGTATTGTCGTCAACGAAGAAAGGCACGTGCATGGATTCGCCGGCGACCTTGACCCACTGTTTATTCTTGCCACTCTGTTTCCATTCCCAGACTTGTGTGCGGTAGTAATAGCAGGGCCGCGCTGTGATGGGCGCGACCATGGTGTAAGGGCCGACGGCTTGTCCGCTGACTTCCACCATTCCCATGGCAGCGCTGCGAATCTTCGAGAACGGAGTGTCGAGAATCAGGCGGCGGCGCTGCAGCAGGCGGAATCCGTAAACGAAGAGTCCGATTCCGGCGCAGAAACCGAGCACGCACCACAGCAGAAATGCGCTCGGGTCCTGCGAGCGACGGATCAGAGAAAACATCAATAACAATGCAGAAAGGATCATCAGTGGAGTCCGCGGGGCAGGCTGGCACACACCTCCCTGTGGTCAG
>JBEKWZ010000769.1:0-2927 GCA_049512555.1 Candidatus Sulfotelmatobacter sp.
ACATAGACAAACGATTAAAGACAGGAGTGCACCAGGCAAGTGTTAGCCAGAGAGCACAAGAAATCCCTCATCGACCAATACGGCACGCATCCGAGCGATACCGGCAGCCCTGAAGTCCAGATCGCGTTGCTTAGCGAACGCATTGGCCAATTGACGGAGCACTTCAAGACGCACCAGAAGGACCACGGCTCACGCCGCGGCCTGCTCATGCTGGTCAGCAAGCGGCGTAGCTTGCTCGACTACCTGAAGAAATACGATTCCGAGAGATATAAGACGGTCATTACGAAACTCGGTATCCGCAAGTAATTTGCTGCCCGGGTGGAAGTTGAAATCCCCACTCTGACGTCGCAGAAGGCGCGCCGTTAGGATGGGCCACCACATCGAGAACCCGGGCTATTTCTCAAAAATCCGTCTCTGGGGAGACGGGCCAGCATCGAGGAAATCTCCACACGTGCGTTTTTCAAGCGCTGATCCCTCGCACCAATCCGGCATCCCTTCGGGTGCTCGGCCTTCCCGTGGGTATGCGGGAGGGTGTGCCTGCCTGCGTCATCTTCAGCATTTGCCTGTCTCATCCAAAAGGAATGAATTATGAAACCAGAAGCAACTAGCGTTACCGTTCACCTCGCCGGCGGCAAACAAATTTCATTTGAAACCGGAAAGCTCGCCAAACAGGCCGGAGGCGCGGCTGTGGTCCGCCTCGGCGAAAACGTTGTACTTGCCACCGCCACGGCTAATGCCGATCCGCGCGAAGGCATCGACTTTTTTCCTCTTACCGTGGATTACCGCGAATACACCTATGCCGGCGGACGTTTTCCCGGCGGCTTCATCAAGCGCGAAGGGCGCATGAGTGAGCGCGAAGTGCTCACCAGCCGGCAGATTGACCGTCCGGTGCGGCCTATGTTTGCCGAGGGCTTTAAGTGCGAGACGCAGATCATTGCGTTCGTGCTGTCGGCTGACAGTAATAATGACCCTGACGTTCTGGGCATCAACGGCGCCTCGTGTGCGCTGACGCTTTCTGATATTCCGTTTCTTGGGCCCATTGGCGCGGTGCGCGTGGGGCTGGTGGACGGGCAGTTCATTGTGAACCCTACTTACGACGAGATGCGCGGCGGGCTGGTCAACATCATGGTGGTCGGAACGGCCGACGGCATTGTGATGATTGAGTCGGGTGCGAAGGAAGTGAAAGAAGAAACCGTGGTCGATGCGATCGAGTTTGGCCACACGGAGATCAAGAAGATTTGCGCGGCGATTAGTGAGTTGCGCGACAAAGTTGGCAAGGCCAAGCGCAAGGTTGAGCCGCCGGTATTTGATGACGCCTATTTCAACGCGCTGCGGGGAAAGATAGGCACCGAGTTGGCGGATGCGCTCGATACTAAGAAACATCCCAAGGCTGAGAGCTATACGCTCGTCAAGGACATTAAGAAGAAGCTGATCGCGGAACTGCCGAAAGCCGAAAACGAAAAAGACGAGAAGGCGGCGCAGGAGAAACTCAAGCACTACTACGAAGTGTTGCGCGAGCGGATTTTCCGCGAGGCTGTGATCAATCAGAAGCGGCGGCCGGATGCGCGGGCGTTTGATGAAGTGCGGGAAATTTGGATTGAAGCCGGCGTGCTGCCCAGAACTCACGGGAGCGCGATCTTCACCCGCGGCGAGACGCAGGCTCTGGTCACGACGACGCTGGGGACGAGCGACGACATGCAGCGGCTGGAGGGGTTTGAAGGCGAGGCTAAGAAGCGCTTCATGCTGCACTATAACTTTCCGCCGTTTTCGGTTGAGAGGTTGGATTTATGCGTGGGGCTGGACGGCGCGAGATTGGGCACGGAGCGCTGGCCGAGCGGGCAGTTTCGGCGGTACTGCCGACCGAGGAGAAGTGGCCTTATGCCATGCGCGTGGTTTCGGACATTCTGGAATCGAACGGGTCGTCGTCGATGGCAACCATCTGCGGCGCGTCGATTGCGCTGATGGATGCGGGCGTTCCGCTCAAGGCTCCGGTGGCCGGAGTTGCGATGGGGCTGGTGAAGGAAGGCGCCGCGTATGCCATTCTTACCGACATCGCGGGCGCGGAAGATCATTACGGCGACATGGACTTCAAAGTTGCCGGCACGAAAGATGGCATTACCGCGCTGCAGATGGATATTAAAGTTGCCGGCATTACGGCGCAGATCATGCGCGAGGCGCTGGCGCAGGCGCAGCGCGGAAGGCTGCACATTCTCGGGAAGATGGAAGAAGTCATCACTACCGGGCGCGAGAAGATTTCCGATTACGCGCCGCGCTTCTACACGGTGCAGATCCCGGTCGACAAGATTCGCGATCTGATTGGACCGGGCGGCAAGATGATTCGCTCGATCGTCGAGCAGACCGGAGTAAAGATCGACGTGGAAGATTCCGGGCTGGTCAAGGTGGCGTCGAGCGATCAGGAGTCGGCGGCGAAGGCGCTGCAGATTATTGGCGACATCACGGCGACGGCTGAGGTCGGGAAAACTTATCTCGGCAAAGTCACGAGGCTGGCGGATTTCGGCGCGTTCGTCGAGATTCTGCCGGGGACTGATGGGCTGCTGCACATCAGCGAAGTGGCGGAGCATCGCATTGCCGATGTACGCGATGAGCTGAAGGAAGGCGACCAGGTGCTGGTGAAGGTGCTGGCGGTTGAGGGCAACCGCATCCGGCTGTCGCGCAAGGCGATTCTGAAAGAGCAGCGCGCAAAAATGACGCCGGGCGGCGGGGAAGCTGCTGCCCCGGCTGGCGATGTCGCTCCGGAGGGTGAGGGGCAACCGGCTCCGGCACCGGCATTGACTGGATCGCTGGTGATTGAAGGCGGCGGCGATTTTCCGGATGAGCCGTCGGATGAGCCGAACTTCAACCGCGACGGGCCTCCGCACGTGAGTGCCGGCGGGGGCGGAGATCGTCCACGGAGCGGTGACCGGGGT
>JBEKWZ010000770.1:0-2924 GCA_049512555.1 Candidatus Sulfotelmatobacter sp.
CCGGCCCCGGCGCCGCGAACATTCAACCCGTCAACATTGAAGAGGAGATGAAGCGGTCGTATCTCGACTACTCCATGTCGGTGATCATCGGCCGCGCCCTGCCCGACGTGCGCGACGGATTGAAGCCGGTCCATCGCCGCATTCTCTACACCATGCAACAGATGGGACTGCAGCCTAATAAGGCCACGCGCAAGTGCGCCCGCATCGTCGGCGAAGTCATGGGCAAGTACCATCCCCACGGCAACCTCGCCGTCTACGACGCTCTCGTGCGCCTCGCGCAAGACTGGTCGATGCGCTATCCGCTGATCTTCGGTCAAGGTAACTTCGGCTCTGTCGACGGCGACCCGCCCGCGGCCGACCGTTACACCGAAGCAAAACTGGCGCAGGTTTCGACCGCGCTGCTCGAAGATCTCGACAAAGAGACCGTCGACTTCCACGACAATTACGACGGCAGCGAAATCGAGCCCGACGTTCTGCCCGCGCGCATTCCCAATCTTCTGATCAATGGCTCCGACGGAATCGCCGTCGGCATGGCCACAAAAATTCCGCCGCACAACCTGACTGAGATCGTCGACGCGACCATCACGCTGGTGAACAATCCCGGCGCCCAGCTCGCGGAGATTCTGAAGTTCGTGCAAGGCCCGGATTTTCCAACTGCCGGCATGATTCACGGCCGCGCAGGAATTTTCGAAGCCTACCGCACCGGCCGCGGCCGTTTCATGATGCGCGCCAAGGCCGCCATCGAAAACATCAACAAAGATCGCCAGGCCATCATAGTCACCGAAATTCCTTACCAGGTGAACAAGGCGAATCTGATCAAGCGCATCGCGGCGCTAGTGAACGACAAAGAGATCGAAGACATCTCCGACGTTCGCGACGAAAGCGATCGCGACGGCATGCGCATCGTCATCGAACTCAAGCGTGGAGCCGAACCTCAGATCGTCCTCAACCAGCTCTTCAAGCACACCGAGATGCAGCAAGGCTTTTCGATGATTCTGCTCGCGGTGGTCAACGGACAGCCCCGCGAGCTGGGCCTGATTCCGGCCATCAAATACTTCATCGAACACCGCGTCGACGTGGTTCGCCGCCGCACCGCCTACTTGCTGCAGAAGGCGAAAGATCGCGAGCACATCCTCGAAGGCTACCTCACCGCACTCGATCATCTCGACAACGTCATCGCCATCATTCGCGGCAGCGCCAACCGTGCCGACGCCCGCGAAAATTTGGTGCTCTACTTCGGCGGCAAAAAAATCGACATCAACACCACCGGCCGCGCGCCTAAGCTCGACGCTGAAAAGCCTTTCACCGCCCGCCAGGCCGACGCCATCCTCGAGTTGCAGTTGCATCGCCTGACTAAACTTTCGATCGACGAAATCTCGAACGAGTTGAAGGGAGTTCGCGACAGCATCGCCGAATACGAATCCATCCTCGGCTCTGAGACCAAGCTGCGCAAAGTCATCATCAAAGAGCTCGAAGAAGTTAAGAAGTTATACGGAGACGAGCGCCGCACTCGCATCGAAGACGAAGCCGCGGAAATCGTTCTCGAAGATCTCATTGCCGACGAGCAGGTCGCCGTCACCGTGAGCCACTCCGGCTACATGAAGCGCACGCCTATTTCCACCTACCGCATGCAGCGCCGCGGAGGCACCGGCCGCACCGGCATGAAGACCCGCGACGAAGATTTCGTCGAGCATCTCTTCATCGCCAGCACGCACGCCTACATTCTCATCTTCACCAACAAGGGCCGCGTCTACTGGCTCAAGGTCTACGAAATCCCCGACGTCAGCGCCGCCGGCAAAGGCAAGCACGTCGGCAACCTGATCGGCCTGCAACCCGGCGAAACCGTCAAGACCATGCTCGCCGTGCGCAATCTCGAAGAAGAAAATAAATACGTCTTCTTCGCGACGCGCAAAGGCCTGGTCAAGAAATCCGAACTGCGCGAGTTTATGCACGTGCGCTCCAACGGCATCAACGCCATCGCCATTGAAGACGGCGACGAACTGGTCGCCGCCCGCATCACCAACGGCAACCAGATCGTCTTCATCGCCAGCCACGAAGGCATGGCCGTCCGCTTCGACGAAAGCCACGTCCGCCCCATGGGCCGCGCCGCCTACGGCGTCTGGGGCATCGACCTGGAAGAAAAAGACTATGTGGTCGGCATGGCCACCACCGCAAAGCCCGGCAGTACCGCGCCTGGGACTGCCGTGGAAGGGAGCGCCGCGCCCGAAAGCGCCGCGCCGGGAGGATCCGTGGAAGAGCGGCGCTTAAGCGCCGCGTCAGGCGATCAAAAGGATGGGGCTTTAGCCCCCGAGCCCATCGACATAGCCGTCAAAGGCACCCTCATCCTCTCCGTAACCGAAAACGGCTACGGCAAACGCACTCCCGCCGACGAGTACCGCCTCACCAACCGCGGCGGCAAAGGCGTAATCAACGTGAAGACGACCGAACGCGTCGGCAAAGTCGTGGCCATCGCCCAAGTCGACGAAACCTCCGAAGTCATGCTGATCAGCCACTACGGCAAAATCATCCGCATGGATTCAACCACAATCCGCGAATCGGGCAGAAACGCCCAAGGCGTCAGACTCCTCAACATGGAACCCGGCGACCGCGTAGCCGCCGCCGTAGTCCTGGCCCCAGAGGCCGAGCCAAATGGCACCAACGGAGGCACGCTGATTCAGTAGTGGGCGATCACGGGCCGAGGCGGCCTTCGGGCGCGAAGCTGCACTACGGTTGTCGGAATATCGCGGTTGCACTCGTTGGCTCCGGGGCGAAGGGGTTTTGAGTGTAATGACCTGCTTACCACAGTTACGCGGGTAATCGTGCCGAAGCGGAATCACTTGGTGTCCAATAAAGCGTGAGGGACGCCATGTTTCGGCTTAACACAGTAGTCCGGTACGCCCTGCTAATACCAGCTCTCGCCTTTC
>JBEKWZ010000771.1:0-2923 GCA_049512555.1 Candidatus Sulfotelmatobacter sp.
CATCGTCGCCCAGCCATTCACGTCTCCGAAGTATTTCCATCCCCGCCCCTCGGCCGCCGGCAACGGATATGACGCTGCCAACTCCGGAGGCACCAATTTCGCTCCCACCAACCAGAAGCTCATCGACCGCGTTCAGGCCGACGCGAAGACTCTGCATGAAGAAAATCCCGGCCAACCCATTCCGGTGGATCTGATCACGACTTCCGCGTCCGGCCTCGATCCCGAGATTTCCCCCGCCGCAGCCGAGTTTCAGATTCCGCGCGTGGCTCGCGTGCGCGGTCTTTCTGAATCCGCAGTTCGTGACCTGGTCCAGAAATATACCTATCAGCGCGATTTGGGACTGCTGGGTGAGGTCAGGGTCAATGTCCTGGAACTCAATCTCGCCCTGGACGATCTTGCTCCAAAGCCCTGATCGGCCAGCTGTGTTATCCGAGGGGAAGCGTGTTAATGGGATGTCTCAACAGAGGCTCGCGCCGTACTTGTGCGTCGAAATCGCCGTGAGATAATGTTGCAACTTCGCCTTGGCCCCGTAGCTCAGATGGATAGAGCAGCGGTTTCCTAAACCGAAGGTCGGCAGTTCGACTCTGCCCGGGGCCACCATCCCAACCCAACGAAGGCAAGCTAGTTGACGGCAGGAAATGCCGCAGCCTTCGTTGCCGACAGTGCGCAGCGGTTCAGTGCTGGAAGAATTCGCCGATTGTGTAAGTGCCTGTTTTCATCAACGTTGAGGTTCAGCAACCTGACCAAGCGAGTTCCTGCGTGCCCCACATAGAGCGATCCCGACTAACAAACCAGTTGCCGATCCGAGAGCAGCACAGAGTAGTCGATTGGGAAAGTCGGGGGTCGTCGGAATATCACACGGTAATCGCACCCTGACTCGTTGCGGAAGACTGTAAGTGCCGCCAATAAAAATCTCAGGCCCTGCCGCTTCTTTGCGCTTTGCAGCAAGATCGGCATAGGCCTCTCCTGTGCCTTGGCATATTCGCGGGCCAATTTACGATCTGAAGGGCGTTTCAACAGCCGCCCATGAATGTCTTGCACGTCATTCTTGGCATCTTTGAGCGCCTGCTCCAGAATGTACGTCGTATCACCAATGGCTCGCTGTGAATCGGCCTTGCTCTCGTCCAAGACGCCAGAAGTCAGAACATTGCACAACTGCTCAGCGCGCTGGGGATTCGAATCCGTGTAAATGAGGTCAATATCGATTTCCGTGTAAGGCGCCGCATCATCGCTGGATGCTAGCTGGAATCTTGCATTCTTGACTAGCTCTCCATACACCGTTTCAGCTCCCTCAGACTTCGCCACACCTTCGCGTTCAATCACTGGCCGGAGGTTATTCGGAGACAGTGCCCGTTGCTGGAAAACCATGAATTCCGTCTGGGAATCCGGCGTGATGAATGACGTCCAACGGTCGCCCGCATCTGAAAACTCTTCGATTCGTGCCCGCGAACTATATTTCGGATTGAACAGGTATGAGACGAGGAATCCAGCCAGCAAGCCGAGAACAGTGGCCGCGACGATCCACCTAAATCGAGCCAGCGTTGCCATGGTGATAATGCTAGTTCGCCTTGGCTTTGCAGTCCAAGTTACCTTGGCGTGATTCTCACTTGACGTAATATCCCGTATCTCATTGACAGACACTCAAAACACGTAAACGCCTGCTTCCGAGAAGTAGATTTTGCCCAAACTGCGTCGTCGGTGCAGAATAGCTTTAACCGGACATCATTCCAGCTTAGTGGGCTAGAGATTCGTGGCCACAAGCCAAATTCGTGACGTACCACTGATGCACAGACTGACGATTCTCTTCGCCTTCGCTCTCCTCGCTCCAGCCGCACTGCAAGCGGAACACTTGCGTTCGCCATGGGATGATCGCGCGATCGCCCCGACCGACGCTCCCTACCAGTGCCCCGCTCCCCCGGAGTCTGCCAGGATCCTCGATGCCGAGCCCTACTACACAGATTCCCATGCCTCCGTCATCGATCCAGTGAAAAAGGCCGCCTACGAAAAGGCCAGCGATGGTCCCACGCACATTGGACAGTACGCCGGCCTCGCTGCCGATGCCTACCTCTCCGAAGGAAGCAGAGCCGCCGCCGCTTGCGTCTACTCGCTCCTCGATGCGGCTGCGAAAGCCGATGCCTGGGCTGGCGAGATGCCGCACTTCCAGGACGTTTATATCCAAAACTGGCTGCTGAGCGGCACCGCTATTCCCTATCTCAAGGTGCGCAACAGCGGGGCCGGTACTCCGCAGCAGGACGCCGAAATTCAGCAGTGGTTTCGCGACCTTGCCCGACGCGTGCAAACTTACTTCGACAAGGGTAAGGGACATCCCAAGACCGACGCCTACAACAACCACCTCTATTGGGCGGGGCTTGCGCTGGCGGCTGAGGGCGTCGCCGATAACGACCAGAATGCATTCCTCTGGGGCATCGCGACCTACTACCAGGGAGTCGGCTTGATCCAGTCTGACGGATCGCTCGTGGCCGAGATGAACCGCGCCGGCATGGCACTGCATTATCAGTTGTACGCTTTAGCTCCGCTCATCATGCTGGCCGAACTCGGCGAGGCCAATGGCGTCGACATGTACAACGTGAATCATGGTGCCATTCACCGTCTCGTGAAGTTCGATATCGCCGCGCTTCAGGATCCTGCGATCATCGCCAAGCGTACCGGAGTGCAGCAGAACACATCAGCACCATATTCCGGCAACGAGATCGGATGGGCCGTCCCATACTTAAGGCGCTTTCCCGATGCTCAACTCTCGACCCTGCTCGCCAGCGCGCCGTGGGTGGGTTTCTGGCAGTGGGGCGGCGCGCCACCTGAGCCGGAGATTCCACGCCCATCCCGCTCCGCCGAACGCGCCCCATTCGAAGCCAATCTGCAACACAGCGTAAATGCCGCGATGGCGGAGCAGTTTCCCTCCAAC
>JBEKWZ010000772.1:0-2922 GCA_049512555.1 Candidatus Sulfotelmatobacter sp.
GCTTTAGGGAATTGGTGATGCGCGCCATTGAAGATAATTTCGTCAATATGGGCTACTCCGCCGGCAGGAGCCGCGACGAATCGAGAAAGCTCGCCGCCAAATACAAGAACATCACCACACGGGCAGAGACCCTGGATGCCTTGGAGGATAGCTACGATTATGGTGACATGGTCTTGGCAGGCCTGAGCGATCAGAACGCGACCGAGATAGTTACAGGTGTGCGCGGTGTGCGCACGACTCGTCTCGGCGCGACTTTGCAAGCATTTGAAGACACTATGGATCATTACGGAAGTTTGGTTGTCTATCTCAGATTGAATGGCATCGAGTCTCCGGACATGGCAGAAGAGGCGGAAGATAAATGATATGGTTGCGAATGGTTGCGAACGGAACAACGATCCACGGGCGACGTTTCACTTGCCACTCGTTTGAGGGCTTCGCCTTGGAGAATAAATCGCATCGTCCACTTTCACGATTGGTTCGCACAGCACAGCTCCCTACTGAGTCCCGCATATTATAGATAACAGTTTTCGTATTTGTTTAGCGCGTAGGGGCGCTTAATTCCAGAGCTTTGGGCTGGGGCAGACAAATCATCTTGTAAAGAACCGCTGAAGCAGAGCGGCGTTGTTGATGACAGGTTTGAAGAACACTGACAAGAATGCTCTGGGCATGTGCTCCCCGCGAGGTGCGATTTCCGCCCCAGACCTTGCGAGTCACGACCATGGGGCGAATGGCCTGTTCGGCTCGCCAGTTGGTGGCTTCCAAGCCCGGACAGATCAGGAAGGTAAACAGAGCCTCTCGCTCCCGCAGCAGATGATGGGCGAAACGTCGATTCGGCATCGAGCGATAGCGGCGTTCCAAACTGCAGTCCAATTGCGCTTCCAGTCTTCCGCGGGCTACCGCTGCTCCTCGCTCGCTGATCCGCCCTTGGTCGCGGCGATCCCGCAACTGCAAAGCGTGCTGCAGGATCGTTTCAACCCTGCGAGGAAATTCCGCCTGGCCTTTTCCCGCTACCAAGATCATTTCCCGACAGCGCCGCAGCAAATGAGACAAGCAGGTCTGGTGCACAGCCTGGACAAACTGACGATAGACGCTCCAACCATCCCGCACCAGAAAGCCGGCGAAGTCTGCTCCCAGCACCGTGGCCGCCTGTTGAAATCCTCGCCCTGGCTGAATCGCATAGACCGTTACCTGGGAGGTGCTGAAAGCCCACATCCACCACAGCTTTCCGCCAACTCTCCAACCCGTCTCGTCCGGAGTCACACTCGGGCTACGGCGAACTTCTTCGATCAACGCCTCATAGGTCGGCTCCGCTTTACTGGCTATCCGGTCCATCGCCTGGCACAAACCGCCCCGACTCACCCGCAGTCCGAAGGCTTCCTGGAGCACCGTGGCCGTTTTGCCGTAGGGCAATCCCAAACCTTTATTCAACTGCGTGGCCAGCGCCAGCGCTCGGGGGCCCAGTTGGGAGGCCGCACTGCCCACCGCGTCGGAGGTCTGCCGGGGATGCCGGCCTTGGACCCGTCGCCGGCAATGCCGACAGCGACCCACGTGAATCCGAAATTCAATGCGCTCCACCCGCGGTTCTGGAATCTCGGTTTGGAACTGGGACACTGTCTCGTATTCCTCCAGCTCGCCTCGGCATCGGGGACACCGCGTGGGCAGCGGGACCTCGATAATCTCATCCACTTGATCGGGAACGGTCCGACGATAGGGGCACCCGTACTTCTTTCCTGGTTTGCGCCCAGGTTTTTCGGCAGCGGCCTTGGGATTTTGCCGCGAGAACGGGGCGGCTTGTCGCTTCACCGCTCGCAGCGCCTCTTCCAACAAACGCTGCAAGCGTGCGATCTCTTTCTTCAATACTTCATTCTCACGCTCGAGCTGGGCAATTTTCTCTGCGCTCGTCTCTTCTGCCACACCGACACATTAGTCGATCTGCGCATGAGAGCAACTGCATTCACGACGGAAAGTGCCCAGACGCTAAACAAATACCCCCCGATTAATGCATTATAGAAGTGCGCCCTTTCGAAGTACTAGCCCGGTATAGGGACGATAATCCGGGCTCAGAACATTTCCCAGCCCCGGTCAATTCCGCTACGGACAGCAGCCCGAATCGCGGCGTTGATGCCTGGAGCGTCACCGCCGGTTGTAAGCACCGCGACACGCATTGTTTTTCTCTCTCCGAGGTGCTCGATTTTCTCACGCCGATCCGGGCTGCCTCCGCTTTGCAGTTTTCAGGCGGTCTTCACATCGACCTCAGTGGCGGCCGCTTTTGCCCGAGCCGTCTTTGGCAGATTCAAGGTGAGAACACCTTCCTTCAGCGTTGCGGTAACTTTTGACGTTTCGATTTCCGCGGGTAAATCAACGACCCGGAGAATCTCGTTCGAGCACTGCTCCTTGTAAACCGTTTCCCCCTTTTTGCGCTCTTCGGTCGATTCTCTCTTTCCGCTGATCGTCAGGCGTTGAGGTTCCACGCTGACTTCGAGTTCCTTCGCATTGAATCCCGGCACTTCCGCCGCGACTTCCAATGCATTACCCGATTCCGAGATCCGTACGTGGACTGAGTGGAGAAGTTCCTCTTCGGCACGGAACCAATGATCGAGGTCACGGCCGAAAATTCTGCCCTCCCCTTCAAACAGTTGAAAAGCGCGTCGAGCGGTCGCTTCATGCAGTTGGTTTATGCGATCAAACAGGGTTTCTGGTCCCACCAGTTTCATCGCGGCTGGTTCCTTGGGCTCCGGGGCCTTTTGCACGGCTGTCGCTTTTTCGCTCATTGCATTTCTCCTTCTCCGCTATTCCGTCTGTATTCTCCGTATTCAGCGCCAGGCCGCACGTGACGCATGCGACCAGGGGCTAGTGACTGTATACTCCTACGGTGATCACAGGGCAACCAGCGCCACTCACCACTTTGCAGGCTGTGGCCAT
>JBEKWZ010000773.1:0-2922 GCA_049512555.1 Candidatus Sulfotelmatobacter sp.
CCTTCGTGAAGCCGTTTCTGGGATTCGCCGACGACCAACTCAAACGCATGACTGGGAGTAAAGGGCGGGATAAGAAGGGGCAACGGCCCGAGATTGAAGAGAAGTTCGGCTACGACGTCAAGGCGGCCATGCACACTCTGCGGCTGCTGTATGAATGCAAAGAATTGCTGTCGGATGGCAGGATTACGCTGCCTCGTCCTGAACGGGAGTTTCTGGTCCGCGTGCGTACGGGTAAGTATTCGATGGACAAGGTGGTCACGATGGCGGAGAAGCTTTTTGCGGAATGCGAGGAAGCGGCCAAATCGTCCTCTCTGCCGGAGCGAGTGGACCGGGTCGGTATCTCGCGAATCCTAACGGATTCCTATCGCAAAGCCTGGGACGCGCTTGAGAAATTGCATGTTCTGTAGGCGGTAACATGAAATCGTGAGGTCGCTGATCCGTTGAAGACTTTCGCAATCTCGATTGTGCAGACTCTGCGCCAGCACGGCTTTCAGGCTTATCTGGTGGGGGGATGCGTGCGCGATCTTTTGCTGGGGCGCGAACCGAAGGATTACGACGTGGCGACGAGTGCGACGCCGGAGCAGGTGTTGAGCATCTTTCCCGAGACGTATGCGGTGGGAGCGCAGTTCGGGGTGGTGCTGGTGCCGATGCCGGAGCGAGACGTTGCAAGCAACGTCTCTACGGAGAGTTCGTCTAAGTCTCGCGCGGTTGAGGTCGCGACCTTTCGAAGTGATATCGGATATTCGGACGGGCGGCATCCGGACGAAGTACGTTTCAGTTCCGATCCGCGGGAGGATGTGGCGCGACGCGATTTCACCATCAACGGTATGCTGCTCGATCCCATAGGCGCTCAGACGCCGGGTCAGGTGCTGGATTTTGTGGGTGGGCACAAGGATCTGGAGGCGGGAATCATCCGGACCATCGGCGATCCGGAGCGGCGTTTTGGCGAAGACAAGTTGCGAATGCTGCGCGCGGTGCGCTTTGCGGCGCGATTCGGATACACGATCGAGCCGGCAACGTTTGGGGCGATACAGAAACTGGCTCCGCAGATTGAGGTCGTATCGCGCGAGCGAGTGAGGGACGAACTGACGCGCATGTTGACTGAGGGGCAGGCCCGCCGGGCATTTCTGCTGCTGGATGAGAGCGGGTTGCTCAGGCACGTTCTGCCCGAGATTTCGGCGATGAAGGGGGTGGAGCAGCCGGCGGAGTTTCATCCCGAGGGCGACGTGTTTGTGCACACGCTGCTGCTGCTGGAGAATCTGCCGCAGCCTTGTCCGCTGACGCTGGCATGGGGAGCGTTACTGCACGATGTCGGCAAGCCTCCGACCTTTCGTGTGGCGCCTGATCGCATCCGGTTTGATGGTCACGTCGAAGTAGGCGTCAAGATGGCGGAAGAAATCTGCCGGCGGCTGCGGTTTTCGAACGATGAAACCGAACAGATTCTGGCGCTGGTCGACAATCACATGCGCTTTGGGCATGCGATTCGGATGAAGGAATCGACGCTGAAGAAGTTTCTCCGCATGCCGGGGTTTGATGAGCATCTGGCTCTGCACCGGGCGGATTGCCTGGCCAGCCATCGCAATCTGACTACGTACGAATTTGTACAGCAGAAGCGCGCGGAGATTCCGGCGGAGAAGATGCGTCCCGCGCCGTTGGTCACTGGTGAAGATCTGATCGCTCAGGGACATGTGCCGGGGCCAAAATTTCGCGAGATCCTCAGCGCGGTGGAGGATGCGCAGCTCGAAGGACGGTTGACGGCGCGAGACGCAGCGCTCGAATTCGTGCGTCGGGAATTCCCGGTGTGAATGGTGCACTGGAATCTGCAAAGCGCGTGCGACGGCAATGTTAGAATCGGAACTTCTCGGGTTGGTCTCAGACAAGGACTCGACTTTGGAACAAGCGGGCGCGGGGCTGGAAAAAATTGTTGCGAAGTCTCTACGGCTGGCGCCGCGGGCTGAGGCTCCGCTGATGGCTTGGCCGGTGGTGTGCGGGTCGGCCGTGGCGGAGCGCACTCGGGCTCTGAGTTTCGACGACGGAGTGTTGCGCGTGGAAGTGACCGGGCTGGGATGGAAGGCCGAATTGCAGGCGCTGGCACCACGATACCTGGCGGTGATCAACCGGTACACCGCAGAGGCGGTTCGTAGAATCGACTTCGTTGTGAGTCGCGCCGACGGCGCCGACAACAATCGCCCCTGAGTCAGATTTTTTATCGATTTCCTATTCATGAAAGTTACGGAAAAAGATGTAGCGTACGTCGCTGAGTTGGCTCATCTCGAGCTGACCGAGGAAGAACGCGCGGGAATGTTGCGCGACCTGAATTCCATTCTCGAATACGTCGACCGGCTGAGTGAACTCGACACGTCGAAGGTGCCGCCCATGGCGCAGGTTTCCGACCGCCATGGCGTGGATGAAGCGAAGCAGGGAAGCGAGCGATTCGCCTACGCGAGCCGTGAAGATATTCGGGAGGGGCTGCGGAAGTCGTTGCCGCACGCCGAAGCGCTGGCGAACGCGCCGGATGCGGACGAAGATTTCTTCCGAGTTCCGAAAGTGATTGAACGATAAGCCGCGCGGCTGCCTCGACGAACTCATGGATTTGAAATCACTCACGATTGACGCGGCCCGTACCGCGGTGCAGGAGCGCAAGACGACGGCGCTCGCGCTGGCCGAGGCTCATTACGCCCACATTCAGAAAGAAGACGGCCAGATTGGCGCGTTTCTGACCCTGTCGAAGGAGCGAGCTCTGGAGCAGGCGGACCGCATCGACCGCATGGCGGCCGAGGGCAAGACGCTGCCGCCACTGGGCGGCGTGCCGGTCGGCGTTAAAGACGTGATGAGCACTCGCGGGTTGCGGACGACGGCTGGATCGAAGATTCTGGAGAATTACGTTCCACCCTATGACTGCACGGCGGTGGCACGCATGGA
>JBEKWZ010000774.1:0-2910 GCA_049512555.1 Candidatus Sulfotelmatobacter sp.
CTGGCCAGGGCGAAGACGACGATGATGAAGATGCTGCCTTCCGGGCCGGTGGCTCCGCCGCTCAGGATTGGTTTGCCGACCGCGTGCGTGGCGAGGAGATGGTGCTGCACCATCATGCCGCTATCGGCCACGCCGTAGAGAAAAGATTGAGCCCAATCCCACGAAGTGTGAAAGCCGATGGCCCACCAAAGCGATCCGGTGCGCCAGAGGGCGAAACAGAAGAGCAAGCCCGCCAGTCCGGCGGAGAGCAGCCCGATGGGAGATTCGCCGGGGTTGGAGCCGTGGCCGAGTCCGAAGACCGTAGATAGTAGAAGTGCGGTCGTCCAGAAACCCAGGGCTGCGCTGTGGCGACTCTTGAAGATCACCTGGTAAAGGCCGGTTAGGCCGCGGGAGAGCGTGTACTGCAAATAGCCGCGAAGGAAATACTCTTCGAACAGGCCGACCAGGAAAAAGCCGAACAACCAGATGGCGCCGTAGCGGAGAATGTCGGCGCCAAAGACCAGACGGCTGTCGATGACGAGGAATCCTGCCTTCCAGAGGATCAGAACCAGCAGGGAAAGAAAGACCACTCCCCAGATCAGGCCGGCGAAGAATTGTGGGAGCTTGCGGGTACCGCCGAAACCGTAGACGGAGTTGGGGCGGCGTTCAATCTTCGACATGATCCAGGTGACGAAGAGGACGATGAGAAAAGGAATGGCCTCACTGGGGAGCAAGAACCTGGCCGGCATGTTCGCGGTCAGCTTCGCCATATCGGGGGGATGGGGCTGGAGCTTGTGGCCGATCCGGTTCGCGCTGAAGGCAAAGGCCGCGATGAGAAGGAGGAAGATGAGCAGGCTCCAGCCGGCGCGCAGGCCATCCTTGCCGATGAATATCCAGCGCCCAGTTGAGGGCGGCGGCGGTGGGGCGGGGACAGGGGAGATTGGTTCGGTGGGCGTCAAAGCGGCGTCGTGATCCAAGTGATTCCCTCGTGTGGCAAGAGTCTATCTCGTTCTGTCAATTGTACGCAGCCTGAGCGGCTTTTGTTCAGGGACACTTCTGCTCCGGATACTTCTGCTTCGGGCTCTGCGGTTCACGTGAGTCGCGCGCGATGGTCTTTGAGAATGCAGCGGTCCATCACCACGAAGATGCCGGCCTGGCGCGCCTTTTCCGCGGCCTTCTCGTGGATCACTTCTTCCTGCATCCAGATAGCGGGGATTTTGAGTTGGATGGCCTGGTCGACAATTTCCTCGACGAACTCCGGGCGGCGGAAAATGTCGACGATGTCGACCTTCTCGGCCTGCGGAATGTCGAGCAGCGACGGGTAAGCCTTCTCACCCAGGCATTCTTCGATCTGCGGATTTACCGGGATGATGCGATATCCGTGGCTTTGCATGTAGGCCGTGACGCCGTGGCTGGCGCGCATGGGATTGCAGGAAAGTCCGACCACGGCAATGGTCTTGGCGCGCTGTAACAGGTCGGCGATGGGATCGGATGGTGTCATATGAGCGAGAAGGCTTAATTTTTGCGTCCTACTTCTTGCGTCTTACTTCCTGTTGGCTTGCTCTTCTTTCTGCTTGTACATTTTCAGCGCCAGTTTGCGAACGGTTTCGGAAACATCCTTGTTGGCCGAGATATTTTTCAGGTCGGCCGACAACAGGTGCTTCATCAGGCCCAGGCCCAGATCGAGGGGGGTGCGCGGGTTCGCGACCAGATTGCGCACCACTTTGTAATTCTTCATGAATTTGCGCTTCAGCGGGATCTGGCGCAGGACGGACTCGAGCACATTTTTCTGGCTGGCAAATTTTTCCACTTCGCCGTCAGAAAGCTTGGGAGCTTCGAGCACCGCGAGCGCGACGACCTTGGTGCCGTCGCGAATTAGAAGTGAGCGCTCCTCTTTGTTGCCTTTCAAGGCCAACTGGATGCGGCCCTTCACGTCGAGGTGGTTGATTTTCTGCAGCGCATTCTCGCGCACGGCGGGGACTGGCGGTTTGGGCTTAGCGACGGGCGTGGGCGCGACAGGTTCGGCCGGGGCGGGTGCCGGCGCTTCCGCTTCGTCCGTTACCGGGTAATAGTCTTCGCCCAGGAGTTCGAGAATTCCGCCGATAGCTTTGAACGGCTTTTCGCCCTCGGCGGCAATGTCGTGGGCGTGTTCTTTGAGGTAGGCTTCGAGGGCTTCATCGTCGCCCCATTCGTCGGCGTTGGGGGAAGGCGCCGCAGATTCTGGCGCTTCGCCTGGAACCTTGGGTTGCTCGACGGCCGCGATTTCCTTCGCCGCCTCCTTCGCGGCTTCCTTCGGGTAGTCAGCTACCGCAGGAGCCTTCGCAGGAGCCGGCGACTTGAGGGCCGCTAACAAATTCCTCACTTCTTCGGCTTCTTCCTTCTTGAGAAACGGATTTGATTTGAGATTGTCGAGCACGTTGTGTAGCGAGCGCACGCGTTTACTCTTCAACATCACGGCAATCGATTCGCGCGAAGCACCGATCGCCAACTTGGCGATCTGAGCCTCTGGAACGGAAGGATTTTCCAGCAGCGCGGGCAGCAACGGCGGCCGCAGATTATCGGGAGAAATGAGATATTCCAGCACTTCACGCGTGGTTTGAGGATCGGCGGCCGCAGCCACAGATGATTTTTCGTCCCACCCGGCCAGAGTCATGCGAGCGACTGGGCCGAAGACGGGGTTGTGACGGGCGAGGTGGACCAGAATTTCGATGTTCTCGGCCGCCGGGACCTGGAGGGCTCCGCGGGCGGCGAACTGCATCATGTTAGAGGGCAGCTTCGAAGCGCGGATTTGATCGATGGTGCGCCCCATGACTCATGCCTCGACGGTGAGTTGCGATGTGTGGTCGCGGGAAGTCGACTTGCCCTCGGCCAGCGCTTCCAGTTCGCCCACTGCCAGTTCCAATTCCCGGGTGATGCGATTGGGTTTGTGCC
>JBEKWZ010000775.1:0-2903 GCA_049512555.1 Candidatus Sulfotelmatobacter sp.
CCCGCTGCGCCACCGCCGGCGGCCCAGACTATCTCCCCGGGATCGGCCGCCAACTATTCGCTCGCATTAAATGCACACACCGGAAATCCCAGCCAGCCCATCACGCTCTCCTGCCTGCAAAGTTCCTTGCCAGTTGGGGCGACGTGCGCTTTCTCGCCGGCGACTATCACGCCCGGGCCCGCGGCCGTTCCGTTTGCACTCGCAGTGAATGTCCCGGCCGGCGAAGCCTCCGCACAGAAACCCGCTTCAACCTGGCTCGCAACGCAAATGTATTTAGCGGCCATGCCGCTGGCTGGAATTTTGTTGATGGCCGGAAGACGCACCGGAAAACCCCGACGCCGCAACCGCCGGTGGCTATGGCTGACGGTACTCTGCCTCGTCATGATTCTGTTGAATGCCTGTGGTGGCGGAAGTTCCACCACAACCGGCAAGAACCCGGAGTTGGGTACTTACACAGTCCAGATCCTCGGCACTACGGCGGCACAGCCCACGCCGACAACCATCACGACCGCAAGCCTTACGGTGCAGTAAAAAGTTGCAGGCCGTGAGAGGTGGGGAACTGCGCATTCGGAGCACGCGTTTACTTGCGGGGCTTCCCTACCCGCTGCGCGGTCGCGAACATTTTCGCGACGGTGTCCAAATCTTTCGGCTGAACTTTACCCGCCGGAATGCGCATGTGCATGAGGTCTTCCAGCTTCAGCAGCAGATCGACCAGGGCCATCGAGTCGATGAGTCCTGAAGAAACCAGGGCGGTGTTCTCGTCCAGGGCCACGCCCGGCTTGCGGATGAGCCGGGTAATGTGCTCAATCATCTGCTGCGCTTCCTCGGTCATGCGACAATTCCTCTCTTCTTCTTTTCTCTTCGTCCTTTAACCTTCAACTCTAAGCTCCGGATGTTCACGCAATAGCTTCTCGCGAGTTGCGGAACGCGCGGCCTTGCCGGCCGTACTTTTCACAATCCACTTTGGCGGCTTCAGGAAAATGGTACGAATTGCAACCCCCATGCCCGCGACCACCCGGCCGCGGATCTCACTTTCGATCGCGGCTGCGTTCGCGAGAAGTTCTTCGCGCTCGACTTCCGCCACCACCACAATGTCTTCCGTCCCGAGTTCGGGATTGTACACGCCCATCGCGATCACTCGGCCGTCGTGAACCGCGGGATGGCCACCGGCAATTTCCTCAATGTCCTGCGGATAAATATTTTCGCCGCCGATAATCAGCAGATCTTTCTTTCGGCCGACCACGTAGAGTTCGCCCGCCAAGCAAAAGCCAAGGTCGCCCGTGTGGTACCAGCCGTCGATGATGGCCGCAGCGGTGAGGTCAGGCCGGTTGTAGTAGCCGCTGAACAGACAGTCGCTCCGCACCAGGATTTCGCCGACATGGCTTTCACCGAGGGCAGCGCCAGCATCTGACACAATGCGAACATCATGTCCCGGCAGCAACCGCCCCGACGAACTGAACGTGACCGCCCCGGCGCTTCCTTCCGCAACCGGAACGATCTCATCGGCGCCCCGAAATTGCGGACCATCCGCCCAGATGCACGCCGGACTCGAGGGCCGGCCGATCTCGGATTGATCAACCTCCGATTGAGTAACGGCGAATACGTTCTCGGCCATGGCGTACGACGAGTGCAGGGCCGCAGCCTTGAATCCAGCGCCAGCAAAGGCCGTCTGGAACTCAAGCATGCTGCTGGCGCGGACCGGCTCGGAACAATTGATCAGCGCGCGCATCGACGACAGATCGCACTGTGCCCGCCGGTTCTGAGGCACGCGCCGAGCCATGAACTGAAATGCAAAATTCGGCATCCACGCCAGCGTGCACTTGTATTCGCCGATAATCTGCAGCATCGTTTCCGGATGCATCACCCAATCGAGCGGTGATTGCATCACCACCGGAATGTGCAACACCATGGGCAACATGAAGCAGGCGATCAGCCCCATATCGTGGTAGAGCGGCAGCCAGCTATAAATGCGATCGGTCGCTGGATCGATCTTCAGCGCTCGCGCGAGGTGGCCGAGTTGCCGCAGCACCGCCGCGTGGGTGAGGGCCACTCCCTTCTGCAGCCCGGTTGTGCCGGCGGAATGTTGGATGAATGCGATGCTCTCGGCATCAAGCTGCGGAATTTGCACCCCCGATTCTCCGCTCGTGTCTGCAGCGTCTCCAGCGCGCAACAGCTTCGTCTCGGCACCGAGAGTCACATGGCCCAGCATGTCGTCAGGAAATTCCTGGTCAATCACAACCGCCTTGGCGCCGAGGTTCGCAGTGACTCCAGCCAATCCCGACCGGTATTTATCGGGCTCGATCTTGAAGTTGGGATACGCGAGGAATGTCGGGGCCGCGCCCAGCATGATCGCGCCAACAAAAGTTGTCATCGCCGGGATGCCCTGCGGCATGATGATCACGACACGATCTCTCGCGGTTACGCCATGTTGGCACAGCACAGCCGCCTGTCCGCGGGCGCGGCGGCGAAACTCCGCGAACGTAACCGGCTCCCGCTCGTCTTCGTCGATCCACGCGGTAACAAACGGGCGACTTCCGGGAGCGGCGTCGAGCGCTTCGATGAGGTTACGGAATTGCACCCAACATTATTGCATTTGACCGATTGCATTCGACCGCGTCGAGTTTTGTTGTAACTGGCGAAGCGGACCTTTATTCTGGTTCGCGGTTCGCGTCGGTATCGCCAGTCCCGTGCCGGCCCAGTTCGGACTCACGAAGGAGGAGTGTTGTTCCAAGGCCTCGCGTACTGCCTGCTGTTTCTGCTTTGCGTTTTGGTGCTCGCCAAAGTTCGGTCGCGAAGCGTGCGGCAGGGCGTCGCGCTGGCGGCCAGCTACGTCCTTTACTTCACCTGGGGACCATGGTTCGCGGCTGTGCTTCTCACTTCCACCGTACTGAATTTTCTAGTGG
>JBEKWZ010000776.1:0-2902 GCA_049512555.1 Candidatus Sulfotelmatobacter sp.
CTAGTGTCGCCGCATCTCACGGTCTACGACTTGGTGATGTTAGCGCCCGCATTCATTCTGCTGGCCGACTGGCTCGCGGGCCAGCCCCTCGCGCCCTCGACTCGCTGGCTGGGAACTCTTCTTTACCTTGTGTACCTGCTTCCGCTGCTCGGTCCACTCGCGCGGTGGACGCACCTCCAGCTTTCAGTGCTGGCGATGACGGCCACTCTGTTTCTGATCTGGAGAATTTCCTGTGGAAGCGCGTCGCCCGAATTTGCCAGGGACCAAGAAAACAGCGCGCAAACTTAGCGGAAGTCCGAAACGCGCAAAACCCTATTCCCGCCTCCCAAATAAAAACGTCAGCACCTCCGGAAACCGCCTTGCCCATGCCGATTCATTGTGCGTGGCGCCATCCTCGATCACCAACTTCAGTCTCGTGTCGTCCAATCCCGCGCGGCGCATGATACCCGCCAGTTCGCGAACATCGTCCACCACGCTCTGATCCCTATCCTTCCGTCCAGCTTCCGCAGTACCTGTCGCCAGAACAATCCGTTCCGGCCAGCGTTTGACTCCGCGACTCTGCCGGATCAACTGCCGGTCCGAAGCCCACAGCGACGGACTCTCCAGCAGCAATCGCCCAATCACTCCCGGCCGCACGGCCACGGCGTAAAGCGCAATTAGTGCCCCCAGCGAGGACCCGCCCAGCCCCGTATTCTCCGGCCCGTTCGCCACACGGTAATTAGCGGCCACGAACGGCATCACTTCCTTAAACAGAAAAGCCGGATACCTTGTTCCATGCGCCCGCAGCATCATCGGATGCAGCGAGCGGTGCGGCATGTATTCGCGGATGCGCTCTCGCCCCATGTTGTCCATGCCCACAAAAATCATGGGTGGAACTACGCCCTCGCGAATCAACCGGTCGCCGGTTTCGTCCACTTGCCACTCGACTCCGTTGAAAGCGGTCGCGCCCTCGAACAGGTTCTGCCCATCATTCAGGTAAAGCACCGGATAATGCCGCTCGGCATTCTCAGCGTCGTCGTATCCCGGAGGCAGCCATACCCGCAGAAATCGCGTGTTATTAAAAACCCGGCTGCGGAATTCGTGCAGGCGCAAATCGCCCGTCGCCGACTGGGCGCGGATTACCCCGGCAGCAGCCGCGTTGCCATAACTCTCAGTTTGCTGGATTTCTCCCATTCAGAAAAAGAGTTCTAACAGAATACAACGGAGGACACACTCTACGCGCTCACACCTCTTATTTTCACGACGATGGCGAGCAGAAAGATCAGAGAAATCAGTAGCAGCGAAAGCAAACACAAAATGCACCAAGTCATCAGTTCGTAGGCTTCGATGTAAGTGAGATAGAGCGCAAAAGCCAATCCCGCAATCGCAGCGGCCAGAAGGCGGTTCGGCGTCTCTCCGCGCGACTTCCAGAATGTCGCAAGTATGAACAGCACACCGTAACCGGCGACGCCGATCCCGGCCACGGGGATGCCCTCGATGGTCGAATATTCGCTGCGGTTCACAATGTCACAGCTGAACTTCTGGCTGAAGTCGCAAAGAGCGGTCGCCGACTTCGCGTAGTGGCGTTGCAGCGACACCGCCGACACCAACACCCCCGCCAGCGACAAGACTGCGATCACTCCAAACAGAACTCGATTCCTCGTCAATGCGGGAGCAGAAGACGGAACCTGCGCCAAATCTGTCACGGCAGACTGCACCCCGTCTTCTCACTCAATTCTTCCAGCGGCAGAACACCTTCCTTGGGTGGCTCGGTCCCAAACTGCCAACTGGGAAACAGTTTCAGTCCCGCGGCCTTGCACTCCGGCGCCATTTCCGAAGAACCCTTGATCGCGCACTCTACGTAGGGCACATGATGGAACGAGGCGCCAAACATTTCCTTTTGTTCGAGGCAGTGGGGACACCAGTAGAGGCCATACATTTTAGCCTGCTTCGTCGCCAGGCACTGCGCGAACGAATCGTACTTATGATTCTTGTGGTACCGGCCCCCGAGGTAGGCTCCCACCAGCAGAATCGCCACGACGCCGTAAATCAGCACGTTCTTCGTCTTGCCATCGCCCGATCGTCCCCGGTCGCGCTCTTCCTGTCGTTTCCGGCGCTCTTCAGACATGAACCATCCTTATATCACGGTGAAATTTCTCTGCTGTCGATCACGCCACGACGTTGAGCGCTCCCGGAAGCACATCCAGTTCCTCGCAATGCAGCGTCAGTACTTCCCCGTCGACCATGACGTCGATGGGCGCATCCAGGCTGAACTCAACGCGTTTCACAGCATTGCGCTCAGCCAGCGGATGCTCGATATGCGTCCCGTCATAAAGCCCCGGCAGATTGCGGATCAGCCCCAACCGCCCAATCGGCCCCCAACGAACATATTCCACCAGCCCGTCGTCGATCTCCGCCTTCGGGGCAATCATCATCGTTCCGCCCGTGAACTTGCTGTTGCTGAAAGTCAGGAACAGACAGCTTCGGGCATCAAACTTCTCGGCACCCTCGATTCGAACCGGAAACGGCCGACGGTTGAATCGCGCCAGCGTCAGAAAAATCGACGTCACGTATCCGAACTCACCCCAGCCGCTGAAACTCCGTGCCCGCAGCGTCGCCACGTCCGCCGAAAAGCCCATGCTCAACAAATTAATGTAGTGGATGACTCCGCCGCGATGACGCAACCGCATCACGTCGCAAGCTCGGCTCCGCTGCGCCAGCAGAGATTCAATCCCGTATTCCACGCCCCCGTGACTGAAATCGCGCAGAAAGGAATTACCCGTGCCCAGCGGCAGGAATCCCAAAGTCGGGGCCTCGCCAGCAAGGGCCTGCGGATACAGCCCATTCACAATTTCGTACGAAGTGCCATCGCCGCCAACCGCAATGAAGTTCTTCACGCCGCGTCCATACGCCTCGCGCGCAA
>JBEKWZ010000777.1:0-2902 GCA_049512555.1 Candidatus Sulfotelmatobacter sp.
TCTCGCCGAGTTCTATCTGGAAGCTCCCGGCATTGTCGGCGGAGGCAAGGACAAAGCCCGCGCCCAGGCCACGGCGCTGGCCGCCTTCAATCCCCCGCTCGGCGATTACGTAACCGGCCGGATCGCCGAGCGCGAAAAAGACAAAGCCACCGCCGAACGCGCCTACCGCGCCGCGATTGACACCAGTCACGGAGCCGCGCAGGCCTGGCTGCACCTGGCACAGTTTCTGGCTCACAACAAACGTCTCGACGAAATGGAGCAAGCTCTCCATACCCTGGAATCCGCTCCGGTCGATCGTCCGGAAGCGCTCATGGACGCCGCCAGTCTCCTGCTTCACATTGGCCGCGATAATGCCCTGGCCGTGCGCTTCCTCCACCGCTATCTCGCGTCTCCGGTCGAAGAAGGTCCGGCGTTCAAAGCGCACGACCTGCTCGGCCAGGTGCTGGAGAAACAACAAGACGTTCACGCTGCCGCCGAAGAATACCGCGCCGCTCTCGCCCTCTCGCACACCTACGCCCGCGCTCGCGAAAATTTGAAGCGAGTCGACCATTGAACCTTGTTGGAGGCTCTGGACGTCAAGCTGGAAGGGCGCCCCATTTCTCGCGCGCCCTTTCCGCGAGAAGTGCGGTCTTTATCTTTCACACAACCCTCCGAAACCACCCCGTCCCACCGCTGGGACGTTTAAAATCTCGCTGGCATCCAATGCTCCATGAAATCATTTCCTGATCACGCTGAAAGGGACGCAATGAAGACCTCGAGCCGCGGTGCGCGCACCGCAAAATCGATTCTGGCAGTTCTTCTCCTCCCCGCCTCCCTGGTGGCCGAACCGGTGTCGCTTAAGCGCGTCGTCGAGCTCGCGCTCTCGCATGCCACGGGAGCGGCCATTGCCGCTGCCGACGAGGCGCACGCCTCCGCCGGCTATCGCGAACTCCGCGACAACTACATCCCGCAGGTTTCCGCCGGAGCGGGCCTGGGATACTCCTACGGATTTCCTCTCGGCCTCGAGGGATCGGCGCCGTCACTGTTTAATGTGAACACTCAATCAGCACTGTTCAATCCTGCCTTGCGCGACAACGTGCGCGCCGCTAAAGCCGATTCCGCCGTCGCCTCCTTGAAAACGAAAGACCAGCGCAACCAGATCATTCAGGACGCGGCCCTGAGCTACGCCGAACTCTCCAAATGGGAAGTGCGCTTGGCCCGGCTCCAGGACACCGAGGCCGATGCCAACAAAATGCAGGCCGCGGTCGCCGAGCGCGTAAGGGAAGGTGTTGACAGCGAAGTCGAAGGCGACCGCGCTCGCCTGTCCGCCGCCCGTGTCCGCCTCCGCATTACCGAAGCCCAGGGCGCCGCCGATGTTCTGCGTGAACACCTCTCCAAACTCACCGGACTTCCCGCCGTGAACATTCAGACTGACCCCGACTCCATCCCCGCCGCTCCCGCACTGCCTGCGGCCGATGACGCCGCGAAAGACGCGGCCACGTCCAATCCCTCAGTGCAAGCCGCCGTCGAACACGCCCGCGCCCAGTACTTGCGCGCCCAGGGCGAACACCGGTCGTTCTGGCCCACCGTCGACTTCGCCGCGCAATACGCGCTGCTCTCGCGCTTCAACAATTACCAGAACTACTACATCCCTTCCCGCCCCTGTACCACGTCATTGGGCGAGTTTCTCTGCGTCGCCAGCAGCTTCCAGCAGAACAATGCGACGTTCGGCGTCAGCATTCGATTCCCTCTCTTCAATCTCGCCCAGCGCTCGCGTGCTCAAGAAGCCGATGCCGATGCCGTGAAAGCCACCAAACAGGCGGAGGCCGCCCGCAACCAGGTGTCGGAAGAGACCCTGCGCCTGCAGCGTTCCGTCGCACAAATGCAGGCCGCGCGCGAGGTTGCCCAACTCGAATACGAAATTGCCCAGAAGAATCTCTCCGCCGTCCGGACTCGCATGGATGCCGGCACGGCCACACTGCACGATCTCGACGACGCCCACGCGCAAGCCAGCGAGCGCTTCATCACTCTCCAGGACGTCACCTTCGAACTCGAGCGCAGCCAACTCGGCCTCCTGCGCTCCACCGGAGACCTGGAGCACTGGGCCCTGGGCCCACACTAGAAATGTTCGATTCGAAGATAAGAAACTGGGTGGCCCATCCTGACATCGCGTCTTTTGCGATGTTAGGGTGGGAAATACCTGAGGATGCTAGCGTGGGAATTAAGGCCAAAGAACAACGGGAGGGGCCCGACTTCAGTCGGGCCATAGAGCGCACGCGAACCGACGGCTTTAGCCGCTGAGGGACTACAGCTTCCCCCGCAGCGTCTTCACCAGCAGCCGAATCGCCTTCTCATTCCGCCGGTACCAGCGCCACTGCCCCTTCTTCGCCGCCTCCACCAGTCCAGCCTTCGTCAGGATCGCCATGTGGTGAGAAATCGTAGGTTGCGAAAGCTGAACGCGTTCCTCTATGTCCCCCGCGCACAGGCAAGGTCCAGTCGAACTGCCTTTCTGCTTGGCCTCCGCTTCCCCCTCCTTCAGGGCCTGCAGAATCCGCCGCCGTGTCGGATCGGCAATGGCATGCAGCGCGCGGTCAAGAGGACTCTCCGAGGATGACATGACTGAACCCGAAATGACGAAGCGAGAAAATGATCATCTAGAAATATCGTGAGAATCGACGAGTGTCAATCTAAGAAAATATCCTGCCTGATCTCAACTTGTGGTTGTAGTCTTCCTCCAGGCGGGAACCGTATTCTAGATCTTGGTGTCCAATCATCACAGCGGAGCTTGCCCGTAATGCCTCGCTCGGGCAAGTAACGGCCCGGCAATTTTCTCGTTTCGCGCGCGGGTGAATTTAAGCATGAACGCCTTCCACCTGGCTGGAGCCTCCACGCCGCGACCACTGCCCAAGTGGCTGCCGCAGAT
>JBEKWZ010000778.1:0-2896 GCA_049512555.1 Candidatus Sulfotelmatobacter sp.
GCAGCGGGCATCGGTTCCGAATCCTCTCGCGCTCATCGCCGAAGTCACGCACCGCTGCCCGCTGCACTGCGTGTACTGCTCCAATCCTCTGGAGTTGGCGGGCACAAAGGCGGAGCTCTCGACCGGCGAATGGACAAGCGTGTTCCAGCAGTCGGGAAAACTCGGCATGCTGCACGCGCACTTTACGGGTGGCGAACCGCTGGCTCGCACCGACCTGACAGAGCTAATCGCTGCCGCGAGCGCCGCCGGACTCTACACCAATCTCATCACCTCAGGCATCGGACTCAACGAATCGCGGCTGCAAACGCTGGTCAGCGCCGGGCTCGACCACATCCAGATCAGCTTTCAGGATTCGCGCGAAGAAGCGGCAAACTGGATTGCCGGAGCGAAAGCGCACGCGCACAAAATCGAACTGTCGCGGGCTATCCGCAGACACAAGGTCGACAGGAATGAGATTGACGAAAAAAAGACTGGCGGAAAAAACCTTGCCTTCACCGTAAACCTGGTCGTGCATCGCCAAAACCTCGACCACCTCGAGGACATGATCGCCTTCATCGAGCAACTCAGCCCCGAGCGTATCGAGATCGCACATACGCAGTACTACGGCTGGGCGCTGGCCAACCGCGCTGCGCTGCTGCCGACGCGCGCACAGCTGGAAAAAGCGGTCGCCATCGTGGCCGCGGCTGAGAAGCGGCTCGCCGGGCGCATTCGCATCGATTCAGTCGTGCCCGACTACTACGCGAAGTATCCCAAGGCCTGCATGGGAGGTTGGGGACGAAGATTGATGCTCATCAATCCCTCCGGCAAAGTTCTTCCCTGCCACGCGGCGGAAGTGCTGCCGGGCCTGTCGTTTGAGAATGTGCGTGAGAAGACGCTGGCGTGGATCTGGCAGGAGTCACCCTCCTTCCGCCGCTTCCGTGGCGAAGACTGGATGCCTGAGCCCTGTCGCAGTTGCGACCGCCGCACTGAAGATTTCGGAGGCTGCCGCTGTCAGGCATTCCTGCTGACCACCGACGCCACGGCGACGGATCCAGCGTGCTCGCTGGCGCCGTCCCATGGCATTGTTGAATCCGCAGTCCGCGAAGCGAATGCCAGCGCGGCGAGCACCCGGCCGATCGCTGCATCGTCATTCGTGCAACTGCAGAAGCAGACCGCCGGTCTCTGGAGCTACCGCACGAATCCCGAATAATGACTTCGCGTCACCAGCGCACGCCGATGGTAATGGGGCGCAGGTCAGTCGTTTTGCCGTTGTACGAGCCGTGCAGATAGCGGAATTCTGCGTACAGCTCGACTTTCGGATTTATCTTGTGCGTCACACCTAGTCCGAAGGTTTCGCCAAATTCGTTCTGGCTTGCGTGCAGAAAGTTTCCGTTTACCGGCAGGCTGGAGTTGAAACACGGCCCCCACCACTGGAAGAACGAGTTGCAGCCCGATCCGGGGATGGCGGTCGAGGAATCCAACTTGCCCGAGCGATGATAAAAGGCCGGACCCACCACAATGTAGCCGCCCCAATCGCTGGTCACCGGCATATTGATAATGGGTTCGAGCGACACCGAATAGACGTGACTGGTCGCTCCCGGCGCCTGGGCCAGTCGCAGTGCCGAGTCCCGCAGCGGCAGATTGTCAAACTGGAAATCCATGCGGAATCCGAAATACTGGCTGTAGTTGCGAGCGACGCCCGCGGACGCTACGCCGCCTCCGCCCCGCACGAAATCCATGGTCGTCCCGTCCGGCAGACTCGCTCCGCCGCCCGCGTTGAACACCCAGTTCTTGTACAGTTTCACCTTTGGCTTGCGGGCCAACCCTATCTCTCCGGGCGTGGCCTCCTGGCCGGACTGCTTGGTATCGGCTGGTTGAGCCTGCGGCTGTTGAGCTTGGGGTTGTTGATCTTGGGGTTGCTCGGCCGGAGGCTGTGCGGGTGCTGGCTGAGCCGGAGTTTGTTGGGCATGAACCGTTGTGGCTCCCGCCAGAATCGTCGCCAAAATTAATGTCGGAACGACCCTGACTCCGGGAACCGCCGCGAACTTTCGAATCATTCATTCTCCTCCCGCTGCCGGGGTGGTTGCAGACCTTGGCGCTCGGGCCCATATGTCGGCCGCATAATTCTTTCCAAGCGATTCTGGAAACGACGGGTCCGCGATGCTCCCGCCGGAATTGCACTCGCAGCAGGCAGGCACCATATTATCAACTTTGATGCCGATTCCGCCTGCGATGCCGCCCTTTGCAAGTCCTGGCCGGGATTAATTAAGAGGATGAGTTCCTGGAACTCATCTGTTCCGCAATGCTGCGAAACAGATTGGGAAGCCACGCATTCCATTGGTTCCAGTCATGATTGCCGGGGACAGTGTGAAACTCGTGTCGGAAGTGCCTCGCCCCCAGCAGTGCCGCGAACTCGCGGTTTGCCGGCAGCAAGCCTTCTTGTTCGCCGCAGGTCAGAAAGAAATATGGAGTCGCTTCCGGATTTGCTGTCCTGATCAAAACAAAAGGATCATTGCCGCGCCGCGTCTGGCTGCCGGAGGACCCAAAAATCGCGTTGTAGTGGCGTGACTGCTGCAGCCGCTTAATGGAAAACGCGCGGCGCGGAACGTCGATGGCGGAGCTGATTCCGCCAGCGAAAATGAACAGGCCGGGATGATGTAGCGCCAGGTTCACCGCCCCGAAACCTCCCATGGAGACGCCCACAATCGCGCGATTCGAACGGCCGGTCGCGACTGGAAACTTGCTCTCCACGTCTGTGATGAGGTCTTTCACAATGTAATCTTCGTAGCGATCCCGCGGCGGGTCGACCGCATTGGTGTAATACGATGAGCCGCCCTCGGGCATTACGAGAACCAGGCCCGACTCGGCGAAACGTGCCACGTCAGAATCGTTGGTCCAATCGCGAAATCCTCCTCCG
>JBEKWZ010000779.1:0-2896 GCA_049512555.1 Candidatus Sulfotelmatobacter sp.
CGCAAGTCGACTCTTGCGAGAAATTGAAAAAGAGGTTCGGCAGATTAGAAACGAGTTTGCCGTTCAGGTTCATGGCCTTGAGGGTGTAAAGGTGAAATTTGTCTTCGACACGAACTTGGGGAGCCTCGCTGTCCGCGCCGACTGCTTCGCCGACGCCCTCTCTGCCGTATGGAAAAAGCCCGGCATTGACAAGGCTTCCGTCATCTTCGTGTCCTGGGACGGCCATCCCCCGCATATGTTGAAGCTAATGGAACGAAGTGCCGGCGAAACGACCATCGGGGAGTTCTTAGGATTCGAGGCGGAAAGCCGCTCGCCTGGGCACCGATTGAGCGGCAAAAATTAACCAGCTCTTCACTGTTGCGAACGACTGCGGCATCATTTCCGCGTTATGCGACTGGCCAAGTTGTGGCGGACAGCGCCTCGCTCCAATCGTCGGGACTGTATGTGCGGCGTTACCGTTGTCCGCGGGTCGTCAATGCCTTTCTTCGAACGTTCGCGCCGGTGATGCAAATTCCAACGTGATTACCGTTAAGTTTCCCCATTTATCTGACCTGTCCCTCTTTTTCCGCTTTTAGTCGGATCGCGGAGCTTAGCCCTCGGCCAGTAATCGCGCGAGGTGATTCAAGTCGCTGCCGACCGCGATCTGGATCGCTTCTAAAGGGCGGCCTAACCCAGTGGTCCCTAAGATTGTCTGGTCTTTAATCTCCACAGGCGAAGTCCATCCAACATCCTGCAGGTGCACCCTGGCCAATATGTGTACGCCGGAGGGTATTCCTTCAGAGAATCGGAACTGGATCGCCTCGAGCTGCTTGCCCACTCCGCTGTCATGAGCACCCTCCACAGCCGGTGTCCAGTTGCGCCATCCTTGGTGCGCAACGTGAATCCGGAATTCGGCCGGGAACCCAAAGCCGTTGATGTAGAAAGCATCGGTTTTCTTGTTTTGACCGATCGTACCAGCTACTTGCCCATTTGATCCTTGCGACCAACCTTCCGGCCCGTCCTTGACAAAAAGGCCATAGTGTACGTTTCCAGTGCCCTGAACTGGAGCAATCGAGGTATAGATCTCATGAAAAAATGTTGTACTGGCCGGACGCTGGTGCGTTTCGAACGCATAACTTCCGCTGACCGCCAGTGCGGGATAGCCGATAGAGGTCTCCGGGTCGATTTTGACCGGTTCAGCCCATTGGATCTCCCATGCGTTAGAGGGGTTCAGCTTTCCAGTTCTGGAAATCAGACCGCCAAGGGTGTGGACTTCGAGCACGTCCCCGCTGTCTAGAAGGGCGACGGCAGGTTCTACCGCGTAGTTGTCGTAACGCCTGGATTGAGCGAAATTGATCGTGCCACCACTGACGTTCCCACGCCAATAGTGCAAAAGATGTTCTCCAGCGACCTCATGCACTTCGACAATCTGGTTGAGGTTATTGATGGCGATATGCGGATTGACTCCATCATTGTAATAGACGCCCGATGAGGGTGAATCCCACTGAATCGTGTAGTCGCCTGCTGCCGGGTTTCGAAGGTGCCCAACGCGATAATACATACCACTGCTGTTATGGCCCGTTTCATGCACTCCCACAATCAGACCTTTATCATTAATAGCAATGGAGGCTTTATAGCCGGCATCCCAATGAATGGAGTTGGTTAACCAAGTAATGGATTGATTCTGGTCCCCGCGCGTGTTGAGCTTTCCGACCCGGTAATAGAGCTGGCATCCATTTTTACGGTCCTGATTGTTGTAGACTACGAGGACGTATCCATCCTTAGTGAGGGCGACAGTAGGCCAATGCCCACGGAAACCGGAAAATTGATTGGCTCCCCAGACCATGCTCGTCATTCCCAACTTTCCGACATTATACCAAATTTCGTCATTAGAGGACCCTCTGTTAAACTCAAGAGCCAGTCCGGAAGAGTTAGCTGCGAGCGAGCTTTGCAGGCCGTTGCCATAGAAAACCGGCGGATCGAACTCAAGCGTGGATGTGTCTGCGGCTGCAGTCTTGTTAGCCAAGGTTGCCGATATTACAGCAGCCAGCATAGTTGCAGTCAGCGATTTGATAAAACTTCTCATGTGCGTGTTAAATCGTTAATATTCTCTTATCTACTTGCCGACAGAATGTGTGGCTTCAGGTGTCAGCGAGTTTTTGTACTCCTGAAACCGTAGCAACGATCATCCATAATGCCATCGCTCGAAGAGGTGATCCTTAGTAACCACAAGGTACCAGAGGCCAATCACCCGGGCGCAAAGGCACCAGAGCTTAAGAGTTAGAAAGATTAGCTCTTTCGGGTGAGATTGGATTACCCCGAACAGGACAACATGGGCCTCAGTCCCGCACCAGACCGCGCGCGTCAACATAACGGGCAATATGGGTACAGATGAAGAATCTGCACAGAAGGCCACGAAGATCACGAAGAGAGGAAATTCATCATCGCAGAATACTCTGTTAAAATGAGTTTCGCGCCCTGCTGCTAAGGAAAATAGTTATTTGGCTTTTGGAAAGCGCGGCTCGACAGGAGTCTCGCCCTAACGCATCGGCGGCTACGCGGACGTCACCGGTAGGGCGAGGCTCCTGCCGAGCCGCGGCCGATCGCGTACCACAGTGTTTTTAGCCCGGTGAATCAGGATTATTTGCGCCCGGCAAGTGCGAGAGAAGACTTCCCTACACCTCGCCCTTCTAGTTTGGCTGCGAGATCCCTAACGGCTGGCTTGTCGTCGCCATTGTGAGACAGGAACGCTTGATAATGCTCCTGCTTCGGCGGATTTCTGCTAAAACTCGCGTTTCCGGCACTCATGAACCGGGGCGCTGCGTGCCAAGACCTCCAGATCTTAGATTGGATAAGACTCAAGCGCGGCTGGCAATAACTCAATCACAGCCATCCCAGAGGAATTTTGGCTAAAGCA
>JBEKWZ010000780.1:0-2881 GCA_049512555.1 Candidatus Sulfotelmatobacter sp.
CGGCGGGACTTGGACTCGGGGTGATCGCCATCTATGTGATGCTCGTCATGGTGGGAATTTTGAGCGGCATCCACTCGAATTAAGGCTAGAGGCATTTCGATGCGGGACAAACGCAGGGATCATTTGCTGGCGGCGCTGCTTGCGGTCATTGCCGCGGGGGCAGTTCTGCTTGAACTTTTCGATCCGGCCACGTCCGGCATCTTCCCGCCCTGCCCGGTACGCTATCTGACCGGATGGTATTGTCCGGGGTGCGGATCGCTCCGCGCCATCCACCAACTGCTGCATGGAAACCTGCGGGCAGCGTGGACTCTGAATCCGTTGACCGTGGTTCTATTGCCGTTTCTGACGTACGGCCTGGCATCGTTAGCGCTTCTCGAACTGTGCGGGCGAGGGCTGCCTCAGCCATTCTTGCGGGCGGGCTGGATCCGTGCGCTCTGCGTCGTGATCATTCTGTTTGGGATTGCCAGAAATCTCCCCATGCATCCATTCGATTTGCTGGCGCCGGGGACGGCGCTCTTGCACTGACACCGCGGAGGAGGAGGAACTGATGAGTTCGTTCTGCCTGGGCTGCGGCAACGGCCTGTCCGAGGGAGAACGGTTCTGCGGAATCTGCGGACGAGATTCATTGGCGCCATCGTCTCGGCCTGCGGTTGATCCAGCAGTGGCCTTCGGGCTTCCCCCGCAGACCAGCGCCAAGGCGATTTTCAGCCTCATCAGCGGACTCTTATTTATCATCCTCCCGTTTTCTCTGGCCGCCATCATCTTCGGACATCTATCTCTCTCGGAAATTCGCAACAGCGGAGGGCGGCTGACCGGCAAAGGATTGGCGATCGCAGGGCTGGTGCTCGGCTACCTGGGAGTGGTCGCGATTCTGGGGCTGATCGTCTGGTCGGGGTTTTATGTGCGGCAGAGGGAGAAGGCAGCGGCAGAGAGAGTGAAGGTCGTCGACTATGCGAACCCTGTCGTTTCGGCGGTGCGAAGCTTGAACATGGCCGAGATTGCCTACGCGCAGGGCCACCGGGAAACCGGTTATACCTGTTCCCTCTCCGAGCTCAAAGCTGCGTGGGGCCTCAACAACGACCTGGCTCAGGGCCAGCAGGATGGCTACATTTTTGAAATCAAGGGCTGCACGGCGGCGAAGCCGAATGGACCGATTGCGAAGTATCAAATCGTGGCGTATCCGGCGGCGACCAACAAAACCGGAACGGCGGCATTCTGCTCGAATGAATCAGATCTAATCAAGGTCGCTCGGAACGGCTCACCGCAAGACTGTTTGCGGGCCGGTATCGACCTGGCGGCAACCGAGATCAATCGCCCTCAGAACCGGTCGAGGACGGCTTCCCGTTGAGAATTCCTGAACGCGGCTGAGACTCTCAGAGCGCCCGTGGCGTGTGGTTCTTCTTGCTGCAGTCCTCGCAGATTCCATAAATCTGAAACGTGTGTCGGGTGGTGACGTAGTGGTACTTGCGGCCGATCTCCTGCTCAAGCTGGCCAACTTCCTGGGAAAAAAATTCGACCGAGCTGCCGCATTCGGTGCAGACCATGTGGTGATGGCTGCGCCGGTTGTACTGGTGCTCGTAGCGGGCAATGCCGTCGTGGAAGGCGACTTCGCTGGCCAGTCCGCACTCGGCCAGCAGCTTCAGCGTGCGGTAGACGGTTGTGTAGCCGATGCGAGCATCTTTTTTCTGCACCAGGCGGTGAAGTTCGTCGGTGGAAAGATGGTCGCGGGTTTCAAGGAATGCGCGCAGGATGGCGTCGCGCTGGGCAGTCTGCTTGAGGCCTACACCTTTCAAATGCCGGTGCAGGATCTCCTGCGCTTCACGGACCATCTGGCGGGAGATGGTGGGCTGATCATCGATGCGCTTCTGCAACATGGCGGATGAGAATGCGTCAGGTGAAAAGATGTTCAGGATGACATGTGCAGGACAACAATTTGCAGGATGTCGGGTTCAGCATGTCGGGTTCAGCATATCATCCGGCATCTTGAAAATGAAATTCATTTTCAGCGCCGGCCGCGGCAGGCCATAGCCTGGAATACAATCGCTGAATACCGTCACCGAATACGATCGAAAGATTGCGTATGAGTACTCTCGCTGAAATCAGCACGCCGAAGTCGCGCCACTCGCCGGTTGCCCGCATCCTGCTGTGGCTGTTGCTGGCGATATTGCTGGTGGTGGCGGGAGTGGTAGCGTATGCGTATTACGTGGCGCACTCCGCTCTTCCCCAACTCGACGGGCAGGTGCAGATCCGCGGGCTCTCGGCGCCAGTCACGGTGACGCGCGACGGTCACGGCGTGCCCACGATTGAAGCGGGCACTCTCGAGGATCTTTTCTTCGCGCAGGGCTACGTCACCGCGCAGGACCGGCTGTGGCAGATGGACATGATGCGTCGTTATGCCAGCGGAGAACTCTCCGAGATTGTGGGCGAGGATGCCGTGCGACTGGACCGCGAACAGAGAATTCTGGGCCTGCGCGAGGCGGCCAGGAAGGCGATGGAAATCGCCAGCCCGCGCGACCGGGGCTTTTTTGAAGCCTATGCGCGCGGCGTTAACGCCTACATCGCGACCCGCGGCGACCGCCAGCCCATAGAGTTTCGCATCCTGCGTTACGCGCCGAAGCCGTGGCGGGCGGAAGATTCCGTGGTCATCGCCAACCAGATGGTCAAGGACCTCAACTATCACTATTTTTTCGACGCGCTCAGCCGCGAGAAAATTCTGGCCAAACTCGGGCCCGAGCTGACCGGCGATCTATATGTGAACCGGTCGTGGCACGACCGTCCGCCAACCGTGATGCGCGAGGACTTGCAGCAGCCCGACAGCAACAGCGGCACGGATGAGGATGATGACGACGATGATTCTCCCGACAACTCGGTGACGCAATTG
>JBEKWZ010000781.1:0-2880 GCA_049512555.1 Candidatus Sulfotelmatobacter sp.
CTTGTGCCGCTGTAATATTCACGGTAGTCGTACCCATATCATGAATCCTTCTTCGTTATTCATCGTAGAGACGTAGCTTGCTACGTCTCTCTCGCCACATGCTGATCCGCCACTTTCGGCAAGACGTTGCAAGCAACGTCTCTACGATTAGATGCTGCTTTATAAACTTTGACCCGCGCCGGACGACCCGCGCGGGTCTGATTTTCAAGCCCGGTTTTTCTGTACTCGGCGCTCGAGATTCGGGACTGGCTAAACCGTCTGGCTCTCAACCTTGGGTAATTCCGCTTCTTCGGCCACCGCCGGCTTCTTGTGCATGCCCGGACCCAGCACTTCTTCCATGCTGATGTCTTCGGTGGCATCGACCGCGCCCGCTTCTTCCGCCGGATACTCGGCAGCCGCAGTCTCGGCGGCCTGCGCCGCATCCGACGCGGCTTGCATGTCGGCAACCTGCTTGTCGGTCATCAGCTGCGCGCCCTCGGCAATCGATTCCGAAATCTTCGAGGTAAAGAGGCGAATCGCCCGCAGCGCATCGTCGTTGCCCGGGATCACGTAATCCACTTCGCTGGGATCGCAATTCGTGTCGACCACGGCCACGACCGGAATGCCCAGCTTGCGTGCCTCGCGCACCGCGATCTGCTCTTTGTTTGAGTCAATCACAAAGATCGCGTCCGGCAACCGGCTCATATTCTTGATGCCTGCCAGGTTGGCCTGCAAATGTTTGCGCTCGCGTTCGAGCTTGATGACTTCTTTCTTGGGGAGCAGCTCGTAGCGGCCATCCGTGGCCATCTCGTCGAGCTCCTTCAGCCGCTTCACCGACTTCTGCACCGTAACCCAGTTGGTGAGCAGACCACCCAGCCAGCGCTGGTTGATGTAGAACATCCCGCAACGCTGCGCTTCTTCGGCAATCGCGTCCTGCGCCTGGCGCTTGGTGCCGACGAACAGCACAATGCGGCCGTCGTTGGCCAGGTCCTGCACGAACTTCGACGCCTCTTTGAACATCTTCAGCGTCTTCTGCAGATCGATGATGTAAATCCCGTTGCGCTCTCCGAAGATGTACTCCTTCATCTTAGGATTCCAGCGCTTGGTCTGATGCCCGAAGTGGACGCCCGCTTCGAGCAACTCCTTCATGGTAATCGTCGCCAATGAACCTCCTCTTTAGTCTGCATCCTTTGCGTCAACGTGCCGCTCCGGATTGCCATTCCCGTCCCCGCGCCGCGAAGCACGAGAAGAATTGAACACCTAAAAAACATTTCGTAGAGACGTAGCTTGCTACGTCTCTTCTATCCACCTGCTGACCTGCCGCGGTCAGCAAGACGTTGCAAGCAACGTCTCTACAGAAATTAGCGCTTCGAGAACTGGAACCGCTTGCGAGCGCCCTTCTGTCCGTACTTCTTGCGCTCTTTGCCGCGCGAATCGCGGCTGACCATGCCCTCAGCCTTCAGCTTCTTGCGCAGCTCTGCGTTAAACTGCATCAGGGCGCGGGCAATGCCGAGCTTCACTGCGTCGGCCTGGCCGCGCACGCCGCCGCCCAGCACGCTGGCAATCACGTTGAACGTGGCCGCCATCTCCGACGACGCCAGCGGAGCCTTCGCCGCCGAACGCTGCGCCGGGGTCACAAAATATTCTTCAAAGGCGCGCCCGTTCACCTTGAAATCGCCGCTGCCCGGACGCAAATACACACGGGCAATCGCCGTCTTGCGGCGTCCCGTTCCGTAGTATTGAACCAATTCAGCCATGTAGCTCCTAGCTCCCAATCGTAGAGACGTAACTTGTTACGTCTCTTCTAACCACATGCAAACCTGCCTCCGCCGGCAGAGACGTTGCAAGCAACGTCTCTACGAAACTGCAACTTTGCGCGGCTTGTACTCGCGCACTTCCAGTTTCAAATCCTGCGGCTTCTGCGCCTGGTGCGGATGCTTGTCGCCCCTGTACACGTTCAGCTTCGAAAGCATGTGCGCCGCCAGCTTGTTCTTCGGCAGCATGCGCTTCACCGCCGACTCAATCACCAGCTCGGGCTTGCGCACCAGCCGTTTGTTGTAATCTTCTGTTCGAAGGCCGCCGGGATACCCGGTGTAATGCTGATACTTTTTCTGCTCCGCCTTCACGCCCGTGGTTTTGATCTTCTCGGCGTTAACCACAATCACGTGATCGCCGGTATCGAGAAACGGCGTGTATTGCGGGTTTTCTTTGCCCATGAGGATGCGCGCCACCTGTGAAGCCAGGCGCCCGAGCGTCTGCCCGTTCGCATCCACGACGTACCACTTGCGCACAATTTCCCCCTCTTTGGGGAAATAGGTTGACATCAGAGTTCTCCCAGATTGAATAAGGCTGCGAAAGAAGACCGCTCGTTGATTCCCCGGCGAGGACGCCAGGACCATCAGGCGGGCAACCACACGACTACCAAGTCCTTACGATAGCGTAATCTGCAAAGAATTGTCAACGCCGTGTTACTCACATGGGCGTGGTGGTAACCTAGTTGGCGGAGGTTCTTCATGAAATTACTCCCCAAACTTCTTGCTGTTCCTCTAACCACGATTGCCGTATCCCTGATGCTCTCTCTGCCCGCTTTGGCGCAACACGGTGGCCATGCAGCCGGCGGCCACGCCGTTGGCGGCGGATTCGTTCCGAAGCATGGTCCGCCCGCTTCTCATGGAACAACATCCCACCCTGCCGCCAATTTTCACGACGACAAGGGCCATCCCGAAGCTCCACACGTCCATCACGACGGCACCTGGGTCGGGCACGACGCTGGACGCGACGATCCCCGTTTCCACCTGGATCATCCGTTTGAGCATGGCCGTTTCACCGGCGGTTTCGGACGCGGCCATGTATGGCACATTGGCGGAGGCGGTCCTGGCCGTTTCTGGTTTAACGGCTGGG
>JBEKWZ010000782.1:0-3677 GCA_049512555.1 Candidatus Sulfotelmatobacter sp.
GATCAGTTGGCCGCCCTCCTCTTGCCCTGGCGCTTTCAGCCAACGCTCGATGTAGAGAACCATCCACTGTTCCTTGGCGTGTTTCTTCACCGCCCGTATCAGCAGATCTTGCGGGATGTTGTCGAAGAAACCTGTGATGTCCAGATCGACGATCCAGTCATAGCGCCAGCATCGCTGCCGCGCCTGCCCCACTGCGTCCAAGGCCGACTTCCCCGGTCGATACCCGTAGGAATCCGGATGGAACAGCGGGTCCACCGCCGGCTCCAGTCTCGACTTCACCACCATCTGCGCGATCCGATCCGACACGGTCGGTATGCCCAGTTTTCTTTCCCCACCGTTCGCTTTCGGTATCTTCACCGTTCGCACCGGCGGAGGAAAGTAACTGCCCGACGACATCCGATTCCAGATCTTGTACAGGTTCCCTTTCAGGTCCCTTTCGAAGTCCGCAATCCTCTGCTCGTCGACCCCTGCTGCTCCATGGTTCGCTTTTACTCGTTTATATGCCTCCCAGACCTCCCACTTGGAAATACAGAACGGCTTTGCCTCACTCATTGGCTCCTCCCATTGCTGGTTGGCTCATTGAATTTCGGCTCCATAACACAACCCCTTGGCTCCATCTCCTTTCAGAGACTTCATCGCTACTACGGGTTGTTCCGCCCCTGGGCTCCGCATTCGTACTCTCGCCCTCGTGGTTCTTCCACTTGTGGCTTCTCCGTTCCCATCGGAGTCCCAGGTTCCCACGTTCCGCTCGATCGCCTCTCAGCAAGCTCAGGTCACCTTAATGCCGGATGCCGCTTCGGTCCGTAAACAGGCACCGCCGAAGCTCGTCCCGCGTTAACGACACCCCCGCGGTTTCGACAGCGTTCCTACGCTTTCGACATGTCATCAGTGGTTCCCTTGCGGTCCTCTTCTTGCCAGTCACCTGACCTGGTTCTTCCCAGGCCTTTTCCTTCTGTGCTCACGACCATGGCTTTTGACCACAGCCGCCACACATTGGGCCCTCCTCGGCCCTGTGCGCTCGTGGCGCACAGTCGTCCGCGTACCGCACGAGGAGCACATCGCCGGACGCGAACTGCCTGCGCCACTCCACCACCCATTGATCGAGGACATTATGCAGATAGATGTTCGCCAGAAGCGGCGAGATCACCGCCCCTTGGGGAGTCCCTATCTTCGTCTCCGACCACTGCCCCTCTTCCGATACCCCGGCTTTCATCCATTTCTGGATCAGCCGTAGTAGCCTCTGATCCGCTATCCGCAACTCAATCCATTCCACCAGTTTTTCATGACTGATGTTGTCGAAAAAGCCGTGAATGCCGGCATCCAAAATCCAGCTCACCTTCTTCGTCATGATCCCCGCCGTGAGTGCGTCCAGCGCGTCATGCGCTCCACGCCCCGGGCGGAATCCATACCAGAACCCGAGAAAGTCCTCCTCGTATATCTGTTGGAGGACCGTTGCCACTGCCTGTTGCACGATTTTGTCTTCCAGTGCCGCGATTCCGAGTGGCCGCTGCCGGCCATCCGGTTTCGGGAGGTAAACTCGTCGCGAGGGCTGCGCCCGGTACGCTCCCCGATGAACCCGGCCATGAAGATCCGTGATACGCACCTCCACGCCTTGCTCATACTCGCTCCACGTGACTTGATCCACTCCCGGCGCAGCCTCTTTCTTCAGCAGATAGAAGCTCTCCAGCAGCAGCTTTTCGTGGACGTGATGCAGAAGCGCTGTGAACCTTAGTCCTTTATCTCTTCGTGCGGCTTCCCGCACACCATGTAGTCCCTGGGACACGGCCACCCTGCTCTGTGTCGGGTCCGTGTGTTGCTCCATGCTGTTCTCCTTGATCCACCGCCTTCCCTCCACCTCCTCCGCAGGTCCCTACGGCCCTTGTTCGGAGACTTCTTCGGTACTTCGCAGTGGTCCGACTTCCCGGCGGCGTGCATGAAGAGCGTGCCCTTGTGGGTTCCCCTTCCGGCCCTCCGCTTTCTCAAGACGGAGGGCGCCACCGGGATCTCCTGGTTCCCGTGCCATGAGTTTCCGTACGTGCCTGAGGTCTCTGACTCCGTGGAGCCGCCCGGGGTCTCGCGTTTCCGTCCCCGTCCGTGTTGCCTTCCGCTTGGTCTGACAGCGTCGGCGCTCCCGTTCTAGCGTTTTCGAAGCTCCATACTCAGCCCGCACGTGCCCCTGTCAACGCTTCGCGCCGCACCTCTCGATACCTCACGCCTGACTCGGGGTCAGGATGGTTCGCTGCTCCTTTCCTGTATGACTCTTTCATTCACAACTTCATGCCGGTTTCACCAGCGCACCAGACCATCGCCTTTTGTGGTCTGTCATTAAAACATCTACAAACTAGATGATCGTTCTCTAAGTACCTATACATTTTGACTCGATTATGTTTTAATGGGGCATGCCCTTCCCGAGGAAGCGCAAGGCCCTGCAGTTCACAGAACAAGAACGCGGCGAACTGGAGTCTATTCGTAGGTCTCGAACGGAGCAGAAACGGCGCACGCTGCGGGCGGCGTTCCTGTTGGATTCGCTCGCGGGCCGGAGCGACGAGACCATCGCACGGCACCATCACGTCAGCCGAAGCACAGTGGTGCTGTGCATTCAGAAGTGCCTCGAATTTGGAGTGGAGGCAGCGCTCGCGGAACTCCCCAGGCCGGGCAAGCCGCGGCAACTGCCGGATGACGCCATCGCCTGGGTACAGCATTGTGCCTGCCAGAAACCCAAGGAACTCGGGTATTCCTATGAATTATGGACCTACCAACTGTTGAATGCCCATGTGCGCCGACACTGTGTCGCCGCCGGCCATCCGGCACTGCAAACCTTGAGCCGTTCCAAACTCCACAAAATCCTGCGCCAGGGCGAACTTCGACCGCACAAGATTCGCTACTATGTGGAGCGGCGGGATTCGGCCTTTGAAGCCAAAATGGCGAGTGTGCTGCATGTTTACAAGGAAGTTGAAATCGTCAATGAGTTTCGGCGGGAGGGGACCGAGCAGCGTCCCCTGGGCCTGGTGACGGTCTCTTATGACGAGAAACCCGGCCTCCAGGCCTTGGCGGTGACCACGCCCGATCGCCCGCCCGTGACGGGCCAGCATCCCAGTCACCTGCGGGATTACGAATATGAGCGTCTGGGTACGGTGTCCTTGTTGGCTGGTCTGGACCTGCACAGCGGGAGGGTCATCGAAATCGTAAACGACACGCACGCCAGCGCCGATTTCATAGCCTTTCTGAAAAAACTGGACAGCGCCTATCCGGAGCAGCAACGGATTCGTTTGGTATTAGACAATCACTCGGCGCACATCTCCAAGGAAACGCGAAGTTACCTGGAGACCGTGCCGCAGCGCTTCGTCTTTGTGTTCACACCCAAGCATGGCTCGTGGCTGAACCTGATCGAGATTCAATTTAGCAAGATGACCCGCACCCTGCTGCGAGGAATCCGCGTGACAAGCAAGCAGGAGTTGATCGACCGCATTCATCAATACTTCGAGGAACTCAATGCCGATCCCGTCGTCTTTCGCTGGAAGTACAAAATGGACGAAATCTATATTGTGTAGATATTAAGAGAACGATCATCTAGCTTCCCAGTCCACCGACAAGATCTTCTGGTTCGCTTCGCTTGAGTTCATTAACCGCGATGGCTTTTGGTCCGCCGTCTGCCAACGTCCAGCAGGCGGCCAACG
>JBEKWZ010000783.1:0-2871 GCA_049512555.1 Candidatus Sulfotelmatobacter sp.
TGATGATCTGCTTCTGAACCGCAACGATCTGCTCGTCCTTCGGGTAGCTCACATCCGATAAAGCGACTTGCACCGTGGCCAGATGATCGGGTTCGAATCCAATCTCCACATGAAGCAGGCGATAGAAGCTCTTGCCCAGAAGCCCGGCGCCCACCAGCAGCACCACCGCAATCGCCAATTCAACGACGACCAGGTTGGCGCCGAAACGCCGCCACAATGTTCCCGCATAGCTGCGGCCGCCCTCGGTTAGCCCTTCTCGCACTTTCGTGAGAGGCAAGCGCAGGATCGGCGCCAGAGAAAAGAGACCCGCCGCCAATACAGAGATGGTGGCCGCAAACACCAGCACGTGAGAACTCAACCCAAGATCAGCCAGGTACGGCATGCTCGACATCATGTCCTTGGAGATAAGGCGCATGAGGATCTGCATCGCTCCACTCGCAGCAGCCAGACCAAGCAAGCTGCCAGCCGCCATCAGAACCAGCCCCTCGGTCATGAATTGGCGTATCAGCCGAGTGCGGGACGCTCCGAGCGCGCCGCGCACTGCAATCTCACGCCTGCGGCTCTCGGACCGAACCAGCAGCAAGCTTGATACGTTCACGCACGCGATGACCAGCAGTAAGCCCGCTCCGCCCAGCAACGCGAGCAGTATGGGGCTGATATCTTTAACAATGAATTCGGACAGTGGTAGAACAGTCGCTCCCTGGCCACGATTGTCCTTGGGATACTGCAGCTCCAGTTGACCCGCTATCGCTTTCATGTCGGCCAACGCCATCTCGACCGAGACGCCGTCTTTGAGCCGTCCGATTCCGAGAAGGCCGTGGCAGCTTCGCCGGAGGGAGCAGTAATCGTCGGGGTGAAGCGTCGTCCAGAACTCGGCATTACCGTCGAGCGCGAATTGGAAATCCTGGGGCAATACGCCGACAATGGTGTAAGGAGTGCCGCTGAGAGAAACGGTCTCTCCAACCACTTCTTTCCTTCCACCAAGCCGTTTCTGCCACGCGGAAAAGCTCAGAATCACAGTCTTCGGCGCCGCCGGCAAATCCTCGCCGGTATAAAAATCGCGCCCCAGTACAGGAGAGACGCCCAAAGTGCGAAGCAACCCGTCACTCACTCGAATTCCGGGCGCCGGCTCGGTGCCTGCCGGAGTGCGCAGTAGATATCCGGTCCCGTTATAAACATCCATCGAACTGAAGACCTTGTTGAGTTTCTTCCAGTCAACATAGTCAGGATAGGAGAGGTCGGCGACCGGAATCATCGGAACACTCTCGGTTACAAATACCAGGCGGTTGGGGTTCACGTAAGGCAGCGGCTTGATCAGCGCAGCATCGACAAAAGCAAAAATAGATACAACGGCAGCAATTCCCAGAGTCAGCACCCCTGTGGCGGTGCCGGCAAAACCTGGATTCTTGCGCAGTTGGCGCATTGCATAGCGAAGATCCTGGATCACACCGTTCATTGTTCCCATCCTCCTACTCGTAGCGCAGTGCCACCATCGGATCGACTTTGGTCGCACGGCGCGTTGGAATGTACGTTGCCACGAACGCCACAGCGGCCAACAGGATCGACACTCCTACGTAGGTCAGCGGATCGCTAGGCGCAACGCCCACCAGAAAATCGCTGACCATGCGCCCAGCGGCGAGCGCCGCCAGAAAACCAACCGCCAGGCCGGAAGCGACGATCACGGCGCCCTGGCGTCCGATCATCCGCAGGATGTCGCTCTTTTGCGCGCCCAGCGCGATGCGAAGACCGATTTCCTGCGTGCGTTGGCTGACCGCGTAGGACATGACGCCGTACACGCCAACAATGGCAAGAATCAGCCCGAGCAATCCCATCGCAGCGGCCAGACTCGCTCCGACTTCAAAGAACAACAAGCCGTTGCCTCCGTGCAGAGCTTCAGTCATGGTGCGCACACCATAGACTGGAATCGTCGGCGCCAGAGACTGTGCGATGGATCGCACTTCGGCGACCGTTTCCTGCACGCTCCGTTCCGAGCGTATCTGCAGCGTTTGAGTTGACACGTAACTCTGCGCGACCGGCAGATAGAAGATCGGCTCGAAGGGACCGTAGAGTTGGCTCATCCGGCTGTTCTGCACGATTCCCACGATGGTTGTCGGATGCTTGGGATCCGAAGTCAGAGTAAAAGACTTGCCCAACGCATCCTGGGTTGGCCAAAAGTGCGCCGCCATGGCTTGATTGATCACCGCAACATGCGGCGCGTTTTCGTCGTCCGCATCGGTAAGATCGCGTCCGCGATTCAGCGTGATGCGCATAGTTGCAAAGTAGCCCGGGGATACGGCATCGACTTCGGCATGAGGAGCTTCCTGGTCAGGGGAAGTTGCGTATCCCGGAATCGCGAGGTCGTTGCCCTGCACGGAGTCGCTCAGCGGAACTACCGATGCGAGGCTGGCAGACTGTACTCCGGGCAGCGCGCGCGCCCGCTCCAGCATGGATCGATAAAAAGCCCGCCCCTGCGCCTCCGTATAGCCGATCTGATTGGGGTCAAGCGTCAAGTTGAGGACGCTCGCGGGATCGAACCCCAGATCAGCAGTCTGAACTCCGCGAAGACTACGCACAAACAATCCAGCAACGATCAGCAAGGTCAGCGATCCGCCGACTTGCACGGCCACGAGGATGCCGCGCAAGCGCTGGCGTCCGCCAGTCGAGGTTCGTCCACCTTCGTGCAACACTTCCCGCAAGTTACCGTGCCAGACCCGGGCCGCAGGCACCACTACGACGACGGCCGCGGTGAACGCTGCTACCGCGAGGGCATACGCGAGAACGTGCCAGTTGAAATCGAAATCAAAAACGATCGGCAACTCGCTTTGCGTATTTACCGAGCCCAACAGACGCGCACCGGCCAATCCGAGCAGG
>JBEKWZ010000784.1:0-2869 GCA_049512555.1 Candidatus Sulfotelmatobacter sp.
AAAGGAGGTTCGTGAGAACCTTGAGTTGTAAAGTTTCGCTCAGGTGGACTCGGTCCTGTCCGCGGACGGGCGGCGTCCTGTACGCCGAGGATAGTATAGCGCAGGAAGTAGTACAGGTCTGAAGCGTGCGAAAGCTCAGTGAGGAATAAACTCGGGAATAGAATCAGGGCGGGTTCGTCGATGAGCGAAAACTCACAATGGCGCAGACCAGGGAAGAATTGGTCGATGTATCAAAGTGACGCGCAACCGCTCCCGAACCCACGCCCTGAAAGAAATCTTCGATTTTTGGCGGCAGGGCCGCTAGCTCTAATCGTTCAGAGCTTGATCGCCCTCGGCTTGATCGTCTGCGGCGTGAGCTGTTCCAGCAGCGGATCCTCGACGGGATCCGGCCCTCCGCCTCCCCCGGCGGCCTTGGGCGGTTCCAACTACGGTTGGTATTACCTGGCTCCGCCGTGTAACCGGGAGCCTTACGGCGTGGTCTACAACTACAACACGGCGACCGCGACCATCGATACGCAGCTGCAGCAAATGTACACGAATGGCCAGCGGCGGCTGCGCATCCCGATCTTTCACGCCCGCGGCATTAACTCCGGAACCATCATGGATTCGACCGGGGGCAACCTCGCCCTTCAGTTCCAAACCAATCTTGCCAATCTTCTGGCGGCCGTCAGAGCGGCGGGATTTGTCGAGATTGAGGTCAGCTTCCATCCCCAGAGCAACAATGACCCCACGCAGTGGACCAGCTTCAGCGAAGATTACTTTCAGGAGAATTGGAGCCTGATCCAGAATCTGCATCCGATCATCGCTGGGGCCGGTATTCCGTATCACCTCGATCTGTTGAACGAAGGCATTCCTCCGCCGGGATATGCAGCGCTTTTGCAGTATGACCAAATGCTGTGGAACGACTATGTCGCGGAGTTCGGCAGCAGCGACACGCTCGGGTTTTCGATCATCGCGGATTCGGCCCACGTGGGCCAGGTTAGTTCGGTTTATGGACCGAGCGCGTTCGGAAATCAGGGGCCGCCACAGCTGTTCGACGTACACATCTATGACGAGACCGGGAACAGTTTTGCAACGGCGTTTAACTCCTTGACGAGTGAGGGATATCAAGGAGTTCCGTGGATTATCGGGGAGGCCTTTTACAATGACGCGGCCGAGGCCGCGGCGCAGCGTGCGGAAGCCAACAGCACCGGGCAGAAGGTGCTTTATCTGACGCAGTGGCCCCTCACCTCCGACGAAAGCTGCAGTGCGGCCGTGAATGTGGCCCCGCCGGCGGAGTTTTCAAGCTACCAGGCCCAGGATTTCTGAATCCGGCCCCCTGGTCACTTGCGGCCCTTCCTGGTGTAAAATAGGTGAACCTGTTCGCCGCCCCGTCTCAGTTCATCTTTGGTTTATGCTGAGGTGCAGTGATGAGTGACTCCCCCGACCGACCCAAGTTTCCAGCATACCGTTGCAGCGATTGCGGCAGCGAAACCGGCTTTCGCTCGCGGCGGCGTACGTGGTCCGAACGTTTTGTGCTGCCGCTGCTTCTACTCAAGCCCGTGCGCTGCGGAGAATGCTTCCGGCGCGATTACCGGATGATTTTCACCCCGGTGCGCGACCGGATGACCGACCCACCGAAGATCGTACCCGCTAAACCGACGGCTACGTCCACTCGGAACGTTGCCTAGCGGCAGGCGTCGCCGCTATACTGCAAGAAGTAGCGGGAAAGATTGGCCGCGGGCGCGCCGGCGTCTGCGGGGTGATGAAGGAGGCCGTCTTCAGCAGTAGTGAGGACCGAATCCGGGCTAGCCGAGCCAGTGCTGCAGCAGCAGGGCGTCCTATTGTTGTGCGAGAGACGTTGTCGTCCGGCCCAGCCGATGCCTCGACCGAACTAGATTCGACTGGACACGGTTCGACTGAACATTGTTCGACTGAACACGGTTCAACTGAACCCGGTTCAACTCAACCGGGCTGGGCTGGAAATTGGGCCCGGCGCGTGTCTGAAGGGCTGTTCTCCGTACTGTTCCCATCCGATTGCCGCATCTGCGGTGAACCGCAGTTGAATATTTCCCGTCTGCCGGTGTGCCCTGATTGCGTGGCCGGCATCCATCCGGTGCGCGGCAAAATGTGTTCGATATGCGGGGAGCGCGTGCTTTCCGCTTATGCCGAAATGGACTCCGATGGTCTGCGGCGCTGCCCGGTTTGCCGCCGCATCGACCGCCCCTATGGGCGGGCAGTGGCTTATGGCAGCTATGAAGGCGGGCTGCGCGAACTGATTCATCTGCTGAAGTACAACGGCGTGCGTCCGGCGGCGAAAGTCTTGGGACGCATGCTGGCGGACGCGTGGACCGCGCTCGAGCCTGAATTTGAGCAGGCTGCGTTCGAGCGGGGAATGTTCGATCAGCAGCCGATCATGGTGATCCCCGTGCCGCTGTACAAGAGCAGGCGGCGGGAGCGCGGATTCAATCAGGCGGAACTGATTGCGCGGGCTGCGCTCAAGGTCCATCCCCTGCGGGTGCGGCTGCAGCTTGCCCCTGAAATTTTGCAGCGTACTCGCGACACCCATTCGCAGATCGGCCTGACCAGCCACCAGCGCCGCTTGAACCTGCGCGGAGCTTTCGCTGTAACGCGTGCCGCAGAAGTCACTGGCCGCGACGTGATTCTCGTAGATGATGTTTACACGACGGGGACGACTGCGACCGAATGCGCGCGGGTGCTGCGCCGTGCCGGAGCCCGCCGGGTATGGGTCGCCACCGTGGCTCGTACGCTGAAGCTGGCTACGCAGTATGCAGATATTGCCCCGGATTTGGATGAGGCGGACAATCTGGTGAGTGAGGACGTTCTGGCGAAGGCCGCGGGAAGCTAGTTGACTGGATTGGGGGAAGGG
>JBEKWZ010000785.1:0-2868 GCA_049512555.1 Candidatus Sulfotelmatobacter sp.
CTCACCGGCGAAGCGGGCGTGGGGAAAACCGCCGTGGTGGAAGGCTTCGCGTTGCGCGTAGCGCAGGGCGACGTGCCGCCGCCGCTGCGCAACGTTATCATCCGTACCCTCGATCTCGCGCTGCTACAGGCGGGAGCGGGGATTAAAGGTGAATTTGAAAACCGGCTGAAGGGACTGATCGAGGAAGTGAAAGCCTCGCCCATCCCCATCATTTTATTCATCGACGAAGCCCACACCATGATCGGGGCCGGTGGACAAGCGGGACAAGGCGATGCGGCGAATCTGCTGAAGCCGGCCCTAGCGCGCGGCGAGCTGCGAACCATCGCTGCCACCACCTGGTCGGAATACAAGAAATATTTCGAAAAAGATCCCGCGCTGGCTCGCCGCTTTCAGGTCGTGAAAGTGGAAGAGCCGATTGAAACGCAGTGCCTCACCATGCTGCGCGGCATTGTGCCGTCGCTCGAGAAACACCACAAAGTCTGCATCCTCGATGAAGGGCTGACGGCGGCAGTGCATCTTTCGCACCGTTATCTCGCAGGACGCCAGTTGCCCGACAAGGCCGTCAGTGTGCTCGATACAGCATGCGCGCGGCTTGCGCTCGGACAAAGCGCGACTCCGCCCGCGATTGAAGACAGTGTTCGCCAGATCGACGATTTGGCAGTTCAGCAACGCATCCTGGAACGCGAATCGCTGACTGGAACCGATCATCGCGAGAGGCTGCAAGAGATCGCCAGCAAGAGCGCGGAAATCGAATCGCATCTGGCGGGCCTGCGGACGCGCTTTGAAAAGGAACGCGACCTGGTGACCACGATCCGTGATTTGCGTTCTCAGCTTGAAGGTGCGGGTTCGCAAAACGGCAATGCCGTCGCGCGCGCCGAAATCCCTGGGGTCGCTACCGACGCAGCTGCACCCGCTCCAGCCGCCACGGCTCCCACGGCGGCGTCATCGACCGCAACGTCCTCTGCGACGGCGACCGCGGTCGAAGAAGCCGCCAAGCCTGTCGACGTGGCCGCCGTTCGCACCCAACTAGCACAGGCCGAGTCCGATCTCGCCGCGCTGCAGGGCGAGACGCCCATGATTCGCGTTGCGGTCGACGCTCAAATTGTAGGCGAGGTCATCTCTGCCTGGACCGGAATTCCCGCCGGCAAAATGATGAAGGACGAAATCTCCACGGTCCTTTCTCTGCCGTCGTTCCTGGGCCAGCGCGTGATCGGCCAGCTCCATGCTCTCGAAATCATCAGTCAGCGCATTTCCACTTCGCGCGCCCGTCTCGATGATCCCAACAAGCCGATTGGAGTTTTCATGCTGGTGGGGCCGAGTGGAGTCGGCAAGACCGAAACCGCGCTCGCGCTCTCGGATCTTCTCTACGGCGGTGAGCGCAACCTGATCACCATCAACATGTCGGAGTTCCAGGAAGCGCATACTGTATCCACGTTGAAGGGCTCGCCTCCGGGCTACGTCGGCTACGGCGAAGGCGGTGTGCTGACCGAGGCTGTGCGGCGCCGGCCGTATTCCGTGGTCTTGCTCGACGAGGTCGAGAAAGCGCATCCCGATGTGCTGGAGCTTTTCTACCAGGTGTTCGACAAAGGACACATGGAAGACGGTGAAGGCCGTGAGATCGATTTCAAAAACACGATCATCATCCTCACCACCAACGCCGGTACCGACACCATGGCGAAACTGTGCGCGGACCCGGAAACCATGCCCGGTCCCGATGGTCTGCTCAAGGCGCTCAAGCCGGAGCTCAACAAGATTTTCAAACCGGCATTTCTGGGGCGCATGGTGCTGATTCCTTATCTGCCCATTCGCGATGAGAATCTGCGACAGATCATCCGGCTGAAGCTGGGCAAGATACAGCGCCGAATGCAGGAGAATCACAAGATCGAAATGTCCTTCGATCCAGCCCTGGTGCAAGAGGTGGCGAATCGCTGCACTGAGGTGGAGAGTGGTGCTCGCAACGTGGATAACATTCTCACTAACACGCTGCTTCCCGATATTTCGCGGCAGTTGTTGTCGCGCATGGCTGCGAATGAGCCCATGGAGCGAATTCACGTGGGCATTGGCGCCGACGGGGCGTTCGAATATCGGTAGAGAAACGGGCGGCCCCGACGGGCTGATGACATCTCAAGTAGGCCGCTCGCGCGGTCGCTAAAACAAGACTGTGATAACCACGGGAAGGACAGCTTCGTGGCAGACGCAAGCTACACCCAAGATAACCGGCTGCTGATTTTGGATACGCCGCTCGGTAAGGACGTGCTCCTGTTGCAGGAGTTGACCGGCGAAGAAGGAATCTCGCGTCTGTTTACCTACGAACTGAATCTGCTGGCCCACGAAAACGACTCGATCGTTTTTTCCGATATCGTCGGGCAGAAAGTTTCCATCACGATGAGTCGTCCCGACGGCTCTACCCGCCACATCAGTGGCTACGTGAGCCGTTTTACGCAGGGCGCCACCGACGACCGGATGTTCACTCACTACCACGCACAGGTTGTGCCTTGGCTGTGGTTTCTGACTCGCCAGGCCGATTGCCGGATTTTCCAGAACCTGGCCGTGCCTGACATCATCAGCCAGGTCTTCAATCTCTTCGACTTTAAAGATTTCCGGCTCTCTCTGAAGAATACCTATCCACAGCTCGAGTATTGCGTGCAGTATCGCGAGACCTCATTCAACTTCGTCTCGCGCCTCATGGAAGAGTTCGGCATCTTCTATTACTTCGATCATTCGACCGAAGGAAAGCACACCATGGTGCTGGCCGATCAGTCGAGCACTCTGCCGGCGTGTCCCAGTTCTCCGATCAGTTATGACACCGAAGTCGGAGGCATCTACGACCCCGAGGCCATCACCGAATGGCATGTGGGACAAGAGTTG
>JBEKWZ010000786.1:0-2867 GCA_049512555.1 Candidatus Sulfotelmatobacter sp.
TTTTTCTCGAATTGTTCAATGATGTCGCCGACGGCGTTCTTGCGGACCGCGTCGGGTTTGACGATGGTGAAAGTACGTTGCAGAGTTTTCATAGGTTCGGTCGTTGATCCTTGGTCGTGCTCAGATGCGGCTCACAGGGGCTGAAGCCCGGAATCTCTTGCGTTCTTACGCGGCCCTTAAGGGCCGCTCTTCCACGGTTGTTCAAAAGTCTACAGTTGTTCCAAAGCTCTGTTCCGAAGTTCGCCGTTTTTCCCAGGTGCTAAACACTCACCCCAATCGCTGCCGCCAGGGTTTCGCCGATCGCCGCCGGAGATTTTGCTACGCGAATCCCGCAAGCTTCCAGGGCTTTGATCTTCTCCGCAGCCGTGCCTTTTCCGCCGGAGATGATCGCACCCGCGTGTCCCATGCGGCGTCCCGGAGGCGCGGTCTGTCCGGCGATGAAACCGACGACCGGCTTCTTCATGTGAGTCTTCACAAACTCGGCAGCCAGTTCCTCAGCGTTGCCGCCGATTTCGCCGATCATGATCACGGCTTCGGTTTCAGGATCGCGGTTGAACAGGTCGAGAGCGTCAATAAAATTTGTACCGATAATCGGATCGCCGCCAATGCCGATGGCCGTGGATTGGCCGATGCCACGCTGGGTGAGTTGATGCACGGCTTCATAGGTCAGCGTGCCCGAGCGCGAGACGATGCCGATCGATCCTTCTTTGTGAATCGACGCCGGCATGATGCCGATCTTGCATTTGCCCGGCGAGATGATTCCCGGACAATTCGGTCCGATCAGGCGCGAGCGCCGATCCTGCAGAAATTCCCACGCCTTCACCATGTCGAGCGTCGGAATGCCTTCCGTGATGCAGACGATCAGGTCGATCTCCGCGTCGGCGGCTTCCATGATGGCGTCGGCGGCGAACGGCGGAGGCACGAAAATCACCGTGGCATTGGCGCCCGTCTTATCAGCAGCCTCGCGAACAGTATTGAAAATTGGCCAGCCCTCGTGTGTGGTACCGCCCTTGCCGGGGGTTACGCCCCCCACGATTTGCGTGCCGTATGCCTGGCTTGCTTTGGCGTGAAACGTGCCTTCGCGGCCGGTGAGGCCTTGTACGATGACCCGCGTAGTTTTGTTAACTAAAATTGCCATAACTCCTCGCTTCTTAAGACCACTGGGCTAAAGCCATATCATTTGAAGACTGCTTTACGCGGCCCTGAAGGGCCGCTCTTCCACGGTTGTCCCCGACGACAACGCTCCACCGTAACGCCTGAGTTCCCGCTGTACCCGACCCATTACCGCCATTCCGTCACGCCTGCGGTGCCGCGCGCGGCCGCGACGACCTTGTCGGCCGCATCCTTCATAGTGTCGGTGACGACGAAGTTGAATCCCGAATTCTGCAGAATCTTCTTGCCTTCGTCGACGTTCGTTCCTTCCAGGCGCAACACGATCGGCAACTTGATGTTGGTTTTGCGCGCGGCGTCGACCACGCCGGTGGCCAGCGTGTCGACGCGCAGGATGCCGCCGAAAATATTGATCAGCACCGCTTTCACGTTCTTGTCGCTGAGCAGAATCTCGAAGGCGTGCGCAACCTGTTCGGAGCTCGCGCCTCCGCCGACGTCGAGAAAATTCGCGGGCATGCCGCCAGCGTACTTGATGATGTCCATGGTGGCCATGGCCAGTCCGGCCCCGTTCACCATGCAGCCGACGCTGCCGTCGAGCTTGATGTAATTCAGGCTGTACTTCGAAGCCTCAACTTCCAGCGGATCTTCTTCCGTGATGTCGCGCAACTCGCGCAGGTCCGGATGGCGGAACAGCGCGTTGTCGTCGAAGTTGATCTTGGCGTCGAGCGCGAACAGGCGGCCGTCCGTGGTCGTGATGAACGGATTAATCTCGAGCAGCGACGAGTCGGTATCGAGAAACGCCTTGTAAAGACTGGAGAGAAACTGCACGGCAGGATTGATTTGCTTCGCACTCAGGCCGAGCGCGAAGGCGATTTTACGCGCCTGAAACGCTTCCAGGCCCATGCCAGGGTCGATGTGTTGCTTGAGAATCGCGTCCGGATTTTCCGCCGCGACCTGTTCGATCTCCATGCCGCCCGCAGCCGACGCCATAAAAACCGGCTTGCCCTCGGCGCGGTCGACCAGAATGCCCAGGTACAGCTCCTTCTCGATCGGCAACGTTTCTTCGATCAGCAACCGGCGCACGATGCGGCCCTCCGCGCCAGTCTGATGCGTGATCAGCTTCATGCCCAGCATTTTGGAGGCGAGATCGCCGGCCTCGTTCACCGACTTCGCAATTTTTACCCCACCGCCCTTGCCGCGGCCTCCCGCATGAATCTGTGCCTTGACCACAACTCCGGTCGCGCCCGCATTGAATAATTCCTTGGCGACAGCTTCGGCCTCGTCTTGCGAGGCGGCCATTGCCCCACGCGGCACACTTACGCCGTACTTCTTAAGAATTGCTTTTGCCTGATACTCATGGATTTTCATAATGAAGTTCGCCAATTAATAACGTCAGTTAAGAATCGGAAGGACCCTGATTGCGGCGTCGCACTGCGGGCAGCAAACCTCCAATTCTATAGAAGGGCGGGGAAGTAGAGCAAACGTAGAGCGCACCTCAAAGGGCCCGTTCGTGCCAGAACCGGAACAAAATGCTAGGCTATTGGCCACGCTTCTGAACTTCGCTCTTGAACGCCTGATCCCAATGATTCTTGACGCGCTCCATCGCATTGCGAACCAGGCTCAGTCGCTCGATCGTGCTCAGGCTCGCGAAGTAATGTCGGAGGTGTTGAACGGCAATTGCAGCGACGCGCAGATTGCCGCGCTGCTCATTGCTCTGCGAATGAAAGGTGAGACGGTCGAGGAAATTGTGGGCTTTG
>JBEKWZ010000787.1:0-2861 GCA_049512555.1 Candidatus Sulfotelmatobacter sp.
ACGTGCACCTGAGCGACCGAATGACTGCGCTGGAAGTGGAATCGTGTTTTCGGAATTTCTATTCAGGTAAACACTGGGTGCGAGTGTTTCAAACGCCGAAACTGCCGCAAGTGCAGTTTTCGCTGCAGACGAATTATTGTGATCTCGGGTTTTGTTTGGCGGAAGACGGCCGTCGACTGGTGCTGATCTCATGCATCGATAACCTGCTGAAAGGCGCCGCAGGACAGGCAGTGCAAAACATGAACCTGATGTACGGCTGGTCAGAGGAAGAGGGACTGCAGTGATCATTGTGGTTAAAGTCGGCGGAGCTGCGCTCGAGGATGCTCCCACTCTACGCAAATGTGCTAGAGCGATTGCGGAACTGGCGCAGGACGGTCATCGTGTCGCGGTGGTTCACGGCGGCGGCAGCGCATTGACCCGCATGCTGAACCGCCTCGGAAAAGAAAGCGAGTTCATTGGCGGGCTGCGCGTCACCGACGCCGAAACTCGCGATGTGGCGCTCATGGTGCTCGGCGGGATGGTCAACAAAAAAGTCGTCGCAGCCATTCAAGGCGCGGGCATGCCCGCAGTCGGCTTCTGCGGCGGTGACGGCATGACCTTTCGGGCGCGACGGAAACATATTCGCGGGAACGACTTGGGATTCGTCGGCGAGATTTGCTTTGCAGAGCCGTGCTGGATCGAAGCGCTGTGGCAGCAGGGAGGAATTCCGGTGCTCGCGTCGCTCGCTCTGGGAGCGGACGGCGAATATTACAACGTGAATGCGGACGAGATGGCGGCGGCATGCGCGGCAGCGTGCCATGCGAATGCCCTCATCTTTCTGACGGATGTGCCTGGCGTGAAAAACGCTGAGGGAGCGGTGATTCCGTGGCTGAGCACTAAGCAAGCGCAGGATATGGTGGAGGGTTCGATCATCAGCGGTGGCATGCTGCCCAAGCTGGAGGCCTGCAAACAGGCGTTGAAGCAGGGAGTGGGGCGAGTGCGGATATTGCCCGCGGCTGAGGCCGATGCTCTGCCGCAGTTCTATCTGACGAAACTGAGTTGTGGAACTGAAGTGACCTGCGCGTGAAACAAGAGCGAAGTTACAGAAATGAGGAGTCGAAGTTGAACAGTCCATTGCAAAGCAGAGTTTCAGTGGTGCCGGAAACATTTCCCGGCATGTTCTGGTGCCCAGATCTGGTTTCGACGCGCGATCTCGGACCCCAAGGCGTTCAGGCCGTGCTGCATCTGGCGGAACTGATGAAGTCTCGTCCATCCGTTTTTCAACGCTCGCTGGCGGGCAAACAGATGGTGATGTTTTTCGAGAAGCCCTCTCTCCGGACGCGGCTCACGTTCGAAGCGGGGATGACGGGCTTGGGTGGCACAGCCATCTTCGTGGATCAGTCGCAGAGCCGGCTGGATGCTCGCGAAACACTGAGCGACATTGCGCACAATCTCGAGCGCTGGGTGGACGTAATCGTGCTGCGCACGTTCGCGCAGGAAACCGTCGAAGGCATGGCTCGTTATGCGTCCGTGCCAGTCATCAATGCACTCAGCGATCTGGAGCATCCGTGCCAGGCGCTGGCGGATTACTTCACGCTGCAGGAGCGGTTCGGCGATCTCAAGAACATTACGTTGGCGTATGTTGGGGATGGCAACAACGTAGCGCATTCGCTCATGCTGACTTGCGCATGTTTGGGGTCGCAGATCCGGATCGCCACACCAAAAGGTTATGCGCCGAATGCGCAGATCGTTGCCGATGCGCGGAAGATCGCCAAACAGACGGGCGCGCAAATCGAGTTGCTGACCGATCCGCATGCGGCGGTCGCTGGAGTGGACGCGGTTTACACCGACGCGTGGGCGAGCATGGGTCAAGAACACGAGGCGGGGAAGCGCGGGGAAATATTTCCGCCCTACCAGGTGAACGTGCAACTTATGGCGGAAGCGGCGCCGCACGCGGCTTTCATGCATTGTCTGCCGGCGCATCGCGGAGAGGAAGTCACTGATGAGGTGATGGACTCTGACAACTCGGTCATCTTCGAGCAGGCGGAAAACCGGCTGCACGTTCAAAAATCCATTCTTTATTTATTGCTGGGCGGCGCGGTTCGCCTGCCCGTTAGGAGCGCTCATGCCTGAGAAAGTCGTTCTCGCTTATTCCGGTGGACTGGATACGTCGATCATCATTCCATGGTTGAAAGAAAACTATTCCTACGACGTCATCGCCATGGTGGGTGATGTTGGTCAGGGAGACGACATTGAAGCGGTGGTTGAGAAAGCTTATAAGACCGGCGCCAGCAGGGTGATTGTGGAAGATCTCCGCGAAGAATTTCTGACCGGATACGTATTCCCCGCTCTGAAGGCTGGCGCGGTGTACGAGCATAAGTATCTGCTCGGTACGTCGCTGGCTCGCCCCGTGATCGCGAAACATCAGGTGGAAGTTGCCTTGCGTGAAGGAGCGACGGCGGTTGCGCACGGATGCACGGGCAAAGGCAACGACCAGGTGCGGTTTGAGTTGACCTACCAGGCGCTGGCTCCGGAGTTGAAGATCATCGCGCCGTGGCGGGAGTGGACATTAAAGTCGCGCGAAGATTGCCTGGATTATGCCGAGCAGCACGGGATTCCGGTGGCGGCCAGCCGCGAGAAGATTCACAGTCGCGACCGCAACCTGTGGCACATCAGCCATGAAGGCGGCGAATTGGAAGATGCCGGGAACGCACCGTTGCCGACGACCTGGCAGATTACTCGCTCGCCGCAGGAGGCGCCAGACAAGGAAGAGCAGGTGCGCATCGGCTTCGCCAAGGGAGTTCCGGTATCGGTGAATGGGATGAACTTGGATCCCGTGTCGCTGGTGGAATTGCTGAACGAGATTGGTGCGCGCAATGCCA
>JBEKWZ010000788.1:0-2847 GCA_049512555.1 Candidatus Sulfotelmatobacter sp.
GTGAAAGCCCGCTTGATGCTGACCGCGTACAAAACGTTCCCGCAGTCGAGCAGCACCACCGATCCGACTACCGGAATCACCTACACCGATCAATATGACGTGTTCACCGTCGGCGCCGGTTACGTGGATGTCGAGGCGGCCCTCAAGAGCACCGTCGTGGCGAAAGGAACGGCGATGTCTCCAATCGCAACGCTCAATTCAAACACGAATCAGGTGACGATGACGGGCGATCCCTCCGCGGTTTGGAATACATCAACCACATGGTCGGAGCCGGCCGTGTGGGGGACTTCTCAATTCGTTCCTACGGCATCGGGGTCGGCCGTGTCGGCCAATGATGTGCTTTGGGGCAGCAATGTGCTCTGGGGCAGCAGCGCAGTGTGGGGCTCGAATGTTCTATGGGGCTCGAACGTATTATGGGGAAGCAACGTCCTCTGGGGCAGCAACGTGTTATGGGGAAGCAATGTCCTCTGGGGCAGCAACGCTTCCGCCGGCGAACAATAAACGGCGAACATACAATTTTCCCGAGCAGTCACTTAAGGGGCCGCGATTCCGCTCGCGGCCCCATTTTTTCTACGATCAATGTCCTTGTGGGGTTGCCCACCGAAAAGGAATCCCCGCCCTACAATTGCGGGTGCCTGGAAGCAATCTCTACAGCGTTCCCCAGAGTCACTAAGGCTGGTTTTGAGGTGCCATGCGCATGCGCACTGGTCACAAACATCTCCTCCGAATCATCCTCCGTCACCGGCGTCAACGCCAGATCCGTGTAATGCCGCGCATTCGGATCCCGCTTCATTTGCCGCCGCAGCTTGCCATAGCGCCAGACCAGTCCCGCCAGCTTAGCGTGCTTCATCACCAGATCCGCCAAGTAACGCGGATAAAAAATAAACGGACTCTCCACCGGCAACGTTGGCCGCCGATCCTTACGATACTTCCGCCGCAAATACCCGCCTTCCAGCGGATCGATCTTCTCGAGGCGCACGCAGGTGTAATACCACAGCAGCAGAAACGTCATGTTGCCAGCATTGCTGTTGGTCGCGACCGACCGCCGCATCACCGTCTCCAAATGTTCCGGCGAATAGTAAGCCGTCCACGCATCGTGATAAAGCTTCTGCCACTGCTCGGCGGTCATCGTCGAATGCGCCGCAGTCACATGCTCCAGATCATATTTATTCAGGTCAGGATCAAGATACGCGCCCGCTTTGTGCAGCTTCTGATGGTCCTCCGACCCGGGCAGCGGCGTCAGGCAGTGCGGTTCGAGCAGATCGATCGGCAACTCGCGCTGAATCGTCTGAATATCCCGCATCACCGATTCCGGCGTGTCCGACGGGAACCCAATAATGTATCCCGCAAACACCGTGACCCCGGCCTTCTTCCACTCGAGCAGCATCTTGCGATATTCGGCGACTTTGTTCTGCTTCTTTCTCGCACCCAGCAGCGCATCGGGATTAATGCTCTCAAGGCCGATGAACACTCGCGCCACACCCGCACGTCCCGCCTTCTCAATGAAGTGGGGCAGCCGGTGACACATGGTGTCGACTTGAATGACGAACTTGATGTTCAGCTTCTCGCCCTCGCGCATGGCGATTAGTCGATCGAATACGATTTCCCAATCCGTGTTGCGCGCGAAGTTGTCGTCGGTAATAAAAAAGCGATTGATCCCCTGCGCCAGATTCCGCCGGATGATCTGCTCGATGTCGTCAACGGACCGCCGCCGTGACTTGCGTCCCTGCACATTGATGATCGTGCAGAAAGAACACAGAAACGGGCAGCCGCGTCCCGCATCGAAAGTCGTAATCTTGCCGCCTGTGCGCCTCACACGCGTGGCCGGAAGAATCGGCATGGGCACGCCGTTGAGCGATGGCAAGTCGTCCATGTAGTTGTACAGCGGCTTGAGCTCGCGCTTCCACGCGTCTTTCAGAACATCTTCAAATCGCCCCTCGGCCTCCCCGGCAAATAAAGAGATGCCAAGCTCCATCGCGGCTTTCAGCTCAGGCGTAATTTCCGGCAGCATCGACAAGCATCCCGAAACGTGAAACCCTCCAATGCAAACCTGAACTCCCGCTGCGCGCAGCGGTCGCGCAATATCCATGGCCCGCGGAAACTGATTCGATTGCACCCCGATGAGCGCGACCAGTCCCGGCTCGCGGCCCAGTTGCCGAGCTATGCGATCCGGCCGGATATGTGTATTAGTTTCGTCCAGCGCCTTGATGACGATATCGACGTCATCCCCGAGCACGCGCCGTTCCTGGCAGTCGAGCGCAAGGCCATTGATCACCGCCAGCGTATTCGACGGAATCGCCGACCGCAGCCACTGGATGACGTACCCGTCATCGTCGTAGTGCGATGGCTTGATCAGGATCAACGTAAAGCGCCGCCGCGCTCGTTGGTCAGTTCCCATGACAATGCTCCGGATGATTCCCAGTCGATGAAGAAGTATACGAATCAAAGACGCCGGTAGGATACACAATTTGCGGCCGTGGAACCGGCGCCGTCAAGGCGCGGCCCTGAGCAAGTGAAAGAGCAGCGCGTCGGCAAGATGAGAGATCGCACATGAGACATCACCCTTTGAGCGACGTGAAAGAGCAACGTGGAAAAGCGGCATGGAAGAGCAACGTGGAAAAGCGGCATGGAAGAGCAACGTGGAAGAGCGGCGCTTCAGCGCCGCGTAAAGCGCATCCCTTCAATCAGGGCTTTAGCCCTAGTGGACGAGCTTTTGAATCGCAGCTCTCAATTCTTCCGCATGGAAGCCGAAAGGCCCAGGACGGCTCTTGTAGGCAACCCGTCCTCCGGCATCAATCAAGTAAAGACGATCCGGCCATGACGTATAAGCATTCTCGGTAGAGTTGC
>JBEKWZ010000789.1:0-2847 GCA_049512555.1 Candidatus Sulfotelmatobacter sp.
GCCTTCGCGCCGGTTGAACTTGGCGTGCTCTCGATTACGTAGAGGCGGTTCATGTTGCGAGATGATCCGCCGATGCGGTCCACCAGGTTTTCGTTCGGAAGTACGTCGGGAGGAGTGCGGCGGGCGGCGAAGTCGCGGATGTAGCGGGTGTTGCCGGGGAAGCCGGCGGAGAGGAAGTCGGCGTCGAGGGAGACGATGACGTCGGCTTTCGAGAAATCGTAGCGGGTTTCGACGGGCTCGCCGAAGGCTACCTTCGCGCCTTCGAGGACGTTGTCGCGATTGACCGGCTCGTAGACGTGCCACTTGGCCTGGGGATAAATCTTCAGGAAATTGCGCAGCTGGTCGGCGAGCGTGGGCGAAGAAATTGTGGGCGTGAGAATGCGGATGCCTGCGCCCTTGAGAGCTTTCTGCGCACTGAGCGGGCCGCGGATGGCGCCGAGGAAGGCTTGCCAGGAGCGGACGTCGCCCATCGACATGACAGTCTGCGAGCGGTCGGGATCGTAGAGGCCGAGGATGGAGGCTTGCGCAAAAATGTCGGTGCCGCCGAGCGAGGCCGGGTGCAGATCGTTGCCTTCGATTTTTGTGGGACGGCCGAGATGGCTTTCGACCAGGAGCGGGCTGGCGTATCCGCCGAGCGTGGAGGCGGTGGCGTAATACATGGGGCGGCCGGGGATGACGCCTTCGGGCTGGCGCACGTAGGGGACGATGGGCTCGAGCGGGAGGCGGACGCATCCGGTCATACCGGCGAGACCGAGCGAGGCGCCCATGACTTTGAGGAATCCGCGGCGGGAGACGGAGTCGACCCATTCGGAGGCGCCCTTGGGGAATTCGCGGTGCAGGGCTTGCTGGAAATCTTCGGAGCCAGCTAGTTCTTCGAGGCTGCGCCAGTATTCGGGGCCGGTTTTTTGGGCGGCGTCTTGGGCCGTGGCCTGGTCGATTTTTTCGCGGACGGAGGCCAGGTCCAGTTTTTTCGAAGGACAGACGTCCTCGCGGGTCTTGATCTGGATCAGGGCGCCGGGATTTTGTGCGTTCGTCATGCTCAATTCTTTGGTTGCCAAGCCTTTGGGTGGCGCAGCGCTTCAGCGCTGCGATCACCGACTTTCAAGCAGCGGCTTTAGACGCCGAGGTACCCCAGGGGCTAAAGCCCTGTTCAATTTTCAATCGCTTAACGCCCGGCTAAAGCCGGGCTCTTCCACCAAAACCCTTTTCGGCGCGGCTGAAGCCGCGCCCTTTCAAAAGTCACCTATGACAGGTGCTGCAGGTCGTGATGTCTTTGACGTTGCGCACGTTGTACTTTTTTAACAAATCTGTTCCCAGTTCGGCCTGGTCGGTGTAGCTTTTGCCGTCGAGTACTACTGGATTCGCGCTGGTTGGCTGCAGGTAGCGCATGTTGAATACTTCGGCGCGCGGGCGCAGATTTTTTTCTGGCGCGCGGTGGCAACTCAGGCACCACTCCATTTGCAAGCTTTCCTGCTGGTACATCAAGGGCATCTGGTCGACGGGGCCGTGACAGGTGTTGCAGCCGACTCCTTTGTTGATATGAATGCTGTGATTGAAATAGACGAAGTCGGGCAGTTGGTTGACGCGGGTCCACTGCAGCGATTCGCCGGATTTGTAGCTGGCGCGGACGGGCTCGAGGAGCTTGGCGTTGGTCCAGATCTGGGAGTGGCAATTCATGCACGTCTTGGTCGGCGGGATGCCGGCGAAGCTGGAGGTCTCGACCGAGGTGTGGCAGTAGCGGCAGTCGATGCCGAGGCCGCTGACGTGGTGCTGGTGGCTGAACGGGACGGGCTGCGGCTTGCGGACTCCAGCATAAGTGACGTAGGGCGAACGCTGGATTTCCATCGCCATCCAGGCTAGGGCGGCAACAACGAATACCGCACCAAAGATGGTGGCGCGGGCCAGAGTATTCGTACTGCGATGAAAAATCTGCGACATTCCCTTAGTAGATCGTGCTTAAGAGACCCGGCGGATCGTTTCTGGTTCGATCGTCCGCTGTTGGTTGAATACTGATTCAGTTCGGCGAAAAGAAAACCACCCACTGGTTTCCTGAGTTGGCTGTGAAACCCGAAATTATAAATATTTCGCTGGAGTTTGTCGCGGATTTTTGCAATTCGGAAAAGAAAAATGTTTTGACGGGAACGTTACGGGAAAAATGTTGAGTTTTTCAACGGCAGAACGGCTTGGCTCGACTCACTGCGCGCGAGATCCCTCCCTTCGCCGCGCTTCGCGCGCCCTCGGCTGAAAGCTGGGAGTCTACCAGGGGCTCCGGTCGGGATGACGCAGGCAAGTGGGGCAATCTAGCGCAGATTCACGTGATGCGGCTAGCGGAGATTCATGACCATCAATTTTGGCTCGGTCATTTCTTCGATGGCGTAGCGCAGGCCTTCGCGGCCCAGGCCGGAATCTTTGACGCCGCCATAGGGCATCTGATCGATGCGAAACGAGGGAACGTCTCCGGCGATGACGCCGCCGACTTCGAGTTCTTCGTAAGCCTGGAAAAGTAATTTGGCGTCGCGGGTAAAGACGCCGGCCTGCATGCCATAGGCAGAGTTGTTGGCCTTGCGGAGGGCGTCGTCGAAATCTTTGTAGGGCTCGACCGTGACAACGGGGCCGAAAATTTCCTGGCAGTTTACTTTCATCTCTGGTTTCGTGCCGGTGAGAACGGTCGGCTCGACAACGAGATTGTGGCGTGAGCCGCCGCAGAGCAGGCGGGCGCCGGCGCGGACGGCTTCGTCGATCCAGCTTACGGTGCGGATGGCGTCGCTCTCGCGGATTAGGGGGCCGACGTCGGTGGACTCGTCGAGCGGATCGCCGGTCTTCAGTTGCTTCACGCCTTCGACGAAC
>JBEKWZ010000790.1:0-2843 GCA_049512555.1 Candidatus Sulfotelmatobacter sp.
ACCTCCTCAGTTGTACGTGCGCGTGTCGTTCCACTCCGATTTCAGGAACGCAAAACGTAAATTCCCAACCCAACGAACACCAGTGGTACCGCCCAGTGACCCCACTGATCTACGGAACGCAGAATAAGCGTGCGCCCCCCGAGCCATCGGCCAACGAAACACCACAGCGCCACCAGCGTGGCATACACCATCAGAATCAGCCACAGCTTCGACCGGGCGATGACGAAGAAAGGCACGTAGACGCTGATGTTGTCCGTCCCGTTCGATAACGTCAGCAGAGCGATGGACGCGACGCTCTCTGTGCTGGCCAGCGGCTGCTCCGGATGCGTTCGTCGCGCCTGGAATAAGCGCCTGATTCCTATCGCCAGCGGCAGCGCGCCCAGCAAGTGAATCCACCGGTGCGGTATTGCCAGAGCGCCCCATACGCCGACTAAACTCAAACCAACGATTGCCGCGAAACCCGCGTACTGACCTGCTACGATTCGCCGCGTTGGAATCCGACGGGCAAAGAACAGAGTCAGGAGAAACGCGTCGTCGATATTCGTGGCGGCGAATGTTGTTATGCTCGCGGACAGCACCGCCAGATATGGATTCACCGCAGGCCCCATCCTTCCGGGCCGTAACCCGAGGAGCAAAGCGACGTTTTCTTGCGGCTTGTCTTCCTCAATCGCTTTCCACCGGCGCGCTCAACGGTCGCGCGCGTTGCTCACCGACTCCAGAAACCTGCGCGCCAGTTCCGCAATACGATCCGGCTGCCGCCGCCGGATAGCCTCCCTCGGAATCAGTTCTCCGCCAACGCCTAACGCGATTGCGCCGGCCGCGATAAAGCTGAACGCATTGCGCTGATTTACTCCGCCAGCGGCGATGATGGGAACGTAAGGAAACATTGCCTTAAGATCCTTGATGTAACTGTCGCCCCCGATGTGTCCGCACGGCACGATCTTGACGAAATCAGGATTCAGTTTCCATGCCGTCACTACGCCGGTCGGCGTGAGCGTTCCCGGAATCACGACGATATTCTGCTCGACTGCGAACTTCACCGTATCCGGATCCAGGCCATCGCTCGAAAGAAACTTGGCTCCGGCGTCCAGACAGCGTCTTGCGGTCTCGACATCGTGCACGCTGCCGGCGCCGACAATCACATCCGGCGCGTGTTCCACGACGTGAGAAATTACTTTGATTGCTTCGGGTACGGTCAACGTAACTTCGAGAATGGGTATGCCGCCGCGCGCGATGGCCTCCGCCGCGAAAAGCGCATCCTCCGTCTTCGATACCCGAATGGAGGGAACAATCCCGAGCTCCTCGATCCGGCTGCGTATCTCTTGCTTGTTCAACGATCCGGCTCCTTGGGCGACCGGTGCAATCTTCGCCATATGAACTTTAAGTCAAAGCGCCACAATTTTTGCCGTCGAATCAGGGCAGCGCCCTCGTGCCCACCGCCTGCCGCAACTGCTCCAGGGCGAGCAAGTATGAAGCCAGAGCCTGACGATAGGCAAGCTGCGTCGCCCGATAATTGCGCTCAGCATCTAGAAAAGTGAGCAGGCTCGTGCCTCCGTGCCGGTACGCATATTCGCTGATGTCGCGCGACCGCGTGGCCACGTCCAAATACGTGGAAAGATAAAGCGACACCACTTTGTCATTGCTCCGAAGGCCCTGATAGGCGTCGTAAACATCCGTGAGCGCCTGACCGTTGGCGCCTTTCTCCAGTTCCTGCGCCTGGGTAACGGCGAAGCGCGCCCGAGCGATTTCACCCTGGTTGCGATTAAAAATCGGCAGCGGAATGCTCCCGTAGATCGTGGCAGCGTTGATTCCATTCACGTGCGAGTAACTGCCCTGCACAGTTACATCCTGTTTGCCGATGGCCTTTTGCAGTGTCAACTGGCTGTTCGCAGCGGTCACGCCTTGCTGTGCTGCGCGCAGGTCCGGGCGATTCTGCAAGGCTTTCAGCTGCAAGTCCTCAAGATTGCCCTTCACTGGCTGGTACTCGAACAGGCCGGCGACATCGTAATCCGTAGACACGGATTCGTATCCCAGCACCTGCCGCAAGTCCGACAGCGACTGGACCTTGGCCAACTGCGCCATCTCCAGGTCGCTCTCGAATTGCAGCAACTGAAGCTTGATCATCAAATAGTCGTTCTCGCTGATGCCACCTGCTTTGTACTGATGCTCGCTGATGTCCACGGTCTCCTGAAAGCTTTTCAGGTCCTTCTGCGCCAGTTCGAGCGTCGACTCGGCGAGCTGCACGTTGTAAAACAGCGTAGCGACCTGAAACGTAAGACCGCGCCCGTTATCCGCCACCAGCGAGCGCGTCTGGGCTGTGATGTCCTTCTGCGCCTGCAGTCGATCATGGCGTTTCCCCCCGCGTTCAATCAGGTAGCTGAGCCCGAGGTCGCCCTCGGTGTTGTTCTTCAGATAATCGTTAGTGGACACTCCTGAATAGAGATTCGGATTTTGCTTGGCCGGTGAGCCGAGAGGCAAGTACTCCCAGTCCGCAAAAAGTGTGGGATTGGGGCGCAAGTTCTGCGTGATTTCTTCGGATTGACTCTGCTGGATCGTGGTCGTCAACGCCAGCATGTTGTGGTTGTGCTGCAGCGCCATTTGAATGGCTTCGTCGAGCGTGACGGATTTCGGTCCGGTTTGGCCAGACGCAGAACCAAGCAGGGCGCAGACCAGCATCATGCCCGCGACTCCAAGTGCACTCGGCTTCCGGAGCCGTGCAAGATTATTCAAGAGAGCCCTCCACTTCCGGAAGTTGGTCGCCCTCTTTCGCGATCCAAACATAAAACGTGGGCAGCAGCACGATGCTCAAGAGCAGATCGGAAATCAATCCGCCCACGATCACG
>JBEKWZ010000791.1:0-2843 GCA_049512555.1 Candidatus Sulfotelmatobacter sp.
CTGCTGACCCACAAGATTCTACTGCCAGGGGTCACCACGCTGGAGCGCTTCGTCGTCAGCCTACGCGCTCGGGTCGAAGCCCGTCTATATAGGCTGTTGACGCGGGGGATCAGTGGGCAACAGAAAGACCAGTTGCAACGGCTTCTGCTCGTGCCGGAAGGCGCTCGGGTTTCCTTGCTCGACCAGATTCGCTCGGGGCCGACGCGCATCAGCGGTCCGGCGATTCGCGCGGCGATCGATCGATTGAACGCGGTGCGTGCGCTGGGTATCACCGTACCGATGAAGGCGCACATTCCGTCGAGCCGGATCGCGTCCTTGGCACGCTTCGCCAACCGTGCCAAGGCCCAAGCTATCAGCCGCATGCCCGCTGCGCGCCGGTTCGCAACGCTGGTTGCTTTCGTCCATTGTCTGGAAGCAACCGCACAGGACGAGGTGCTGGAAGTGTTGGAGATGCTATTGCACGACTTGTTCGGTAAAGCGGTCGCGGCCGATCGGAAGGCAAGGCTGCGCACGCTCAAGGATCTGGACCAATCGGCTGCCGCTTTGGCAGAGGCCTGTCGCCTGCTACTTGACCCCGAGCTACCGGACGAAAGCCTGCGCAAGAAAGTGTTCGCAAAGATTCCACGAGCGGCACTGGAAAATGCTCTTGAGCGAGTCTCTGCCTTGATCCGGCCGCCGGACGACGTTTATTACACCGAACTGTCGGAACACTATCGCTCGGTCAGGGGATATTTGCCTCAGGTGCTCAAACACATCTCATTGGAGGCGGCGCCGGCAGGTCTGCCGCTACTCGCCGCCTACAATTGGCTGCGCGATCAGCAGGGCCGCAACAAGCCGGACAACGATGCGCCCCTTGAAGTCATCGACAATGCCTGGCTGCGTTACGTCGTGCAGAAAGACGGCCGCGTCGATATTCGGGCTTACACCTTCTGCGTGCTCAGCCATCTGGAGACCGCCATTCACCGGCGCGACGTGTTTACCCGCCCGAGTTGGCGATACGCAGATCCGCGGGCCAATCTGCTGTCCGATGCCGAGTGGGAAGTGACACGCCCGATCATCTGCCGCACGCTCGGATTGCCGCCCGATCCACAGCCAATTCTAGACAGCTTGGCGGCGGAACTGGACAAAACCTATCGCGAGATCGAGCGACGGCTACCGGATAATCCGGATGTTCGATTTGAAAAGATCAACGGCAAAGAAGAGCTGATCTTGACGCCATTAGATGCACTGAACGAGCCGCCGTCGCTGATCCAGTTGCGCAAGGTTGTGGCCGAGCGACTACCGCGAGTGGAGTTGGCGGAACTGGTCCTGGAGGTGGCCATGCGGACCGGCTTCACGCAAGCGTTTACGCATCTGACCGATCGATCTGCGCGAACGACGGATTTCCCCCTGAGTCTGTGCGCCGCACTTCTCGCCGAGGCTTGTAACACGGGACCGGAACCGTTCATCCGCCATGACATGCCAGCGCTGCGCCGGGATCGGATCACCTGGGTCAAGCAGAACTATCTGCGCGACGAAACGATCACCGCTGGCAACGCCGCTCTGGTCGCAGCACAAAATCGCATAGCTCTTGCGCACGCCTGGGGCGGTGGCGAAATCGCCTCTGCCGACGGCATGCGTTTCGTGGTACCGATCCGTACCGTTCACGCCGGTCCGAATCCGAAGTACTTCGGTCCGCTCCGAGGCATGACTTGGTACAACTTGCTGTCGGATCAATTCACCGGACTGAACGCGATTCCGGTTCCCGGCACGTTGCGCGACAGCTTGGTCTTGCTCGCCGTGGTGCTCGAACAGCAGACCGAACTCAAGCCCACGCGGATCATGACGGACACCGGCGCGTATAGCGATGTCATGTTTGGCTTGTTCCGACTCCTCGGCTATCGATTCTGCCCGCGCTTGGCCGACATCGGCGGCACGCGCTTCTGGCGCATCGATCCACAAGCCGACTACGGCAAGCTCAATGTGGTGTCCCAGCACCGACTCAAGCTGCAGCGCATCACACCACACTGGGACGACATGCTCAGACTTACCGGCTCGCTTCTGCAAGGACGAGTACCGGCCACCGGCATTATGCGAACCCTGCAGGTCGGCGACAACCCGACCCGATTGGCGCAGGCCATTGCGGAATTTGGGCGCATTGACAAAACCCTGCATTCGCTGCGCTACATCGACGACAAAGACATGCGCCGGAGTACCCTGACGCAGCTCAATCGGACTGAAGGTCGGCACAGCGTCGCACGCGTCGTCTTCAGCGGTAAACGGGGCGAACTGCGCCAACGGTACCGCGAAGGACAGGAAGATCAACTCGGCGCGCTTGGGCTCGTCGTCAATATGATTGTTCTCTGGAATACCATTTACACGGAGGCGGTCCTGGAGCAACTCCGAAAGGAAGGGTATCCAGTTAAGGAAGAGGATAAGGCGCACCTCTCACCCCTGATCCATGAGCACATAAACACGCAGGGGCGACATTCGTTCATGATGCCGGAGGCGGTGGTGAAGGGGGAACTGCGTCCGCTGCGAAACCCGGCCGATGATCCGGACTAAACCAACTGCCGCCGTAGTCCATGACGTGGCGGCAGAACACGCCTACTCGCTCGCGTTGGCGCGCCGATTTGCAGGGCGAACGGTCACCGAGCGGACTGTGGGAGTCTTGCGAACATTCATGATGCCAAAGGCGGTGGTGAAGGGGGAACTACGCCCGCTGAGAAGACTCGGCCAATGATCTGCACTACACCAATTGGGCCTTGACCCAATTGCTGCCGTACGTCCATGTCATGGTGGCAGATCTAGCCCGCCCGCTTTGGCTTAACCCGGTTTTCCGTCCAATTGCTACTCAGACCCCA
>JBEKWZ010000792.1:0-2842 GCA_049512555.1 Candidatus Sulfotelmatobacter sp.
AAGCCGCGCTTCAACATCCTGCTACGCGACGACAAGACTTATCCCTACGTGAAGCTCACTCTCGGCGAGCGCTGGCCCCGCGTGTACGTCACGCGTCGCTTGCGTAAAGACGGCAGCGCCTACTACGGTCCGTATTTCCCCGGCAACCTCGCGTACCGGATTGTCGATCTGATTCACCGCAATTTTCTGATTCCTTCGTGCAAGGTCGACCTCACGCGGTATCATCCGCGCCCTTGCCTGCAGTACTACATCAAGCGCTGCCTGGGACCGTGCGTCGAGAACTTGACCACACCCGAGACTTACCAGGAGGCAGTGCGCGACGTGAAACTGTTTCTCGAAGGCCGCCCGACAGACCTGAGCCGGTCTTTGCACGCGCGCATGGAACAAGCCGCGGCCGCCGAGGAGTTCGAGCGCGCCGCGCGATATCGCGATCTGATTTCAACCGTCGAGCAGCTGCAGGAGCGCCAGCGCATGGCCGCCGCCGAAGGTGATGACGCCGACGTCTTCGGCTACCACTACGAAAACGGCATGCTGGCCGTAAACCTGTTTCACATGCGCGCCGGAAAAATGGTCGACCGCCGCGAATTCTTCTGGGAAGACTTGCCGGAATTTGTAGCCGCCACGGAACATGTGGGGACGGGCGCCCCCGCCCGTCCGGGCGAGCAAAGCTCGCCGGCGCATTTGGCCGGAAGCGTCGAAACTCTCAGCGACGAGAGCAGCCAAGCCGCGCTCGCCCCAGACGGGTCAGAGACCCGTCCCCACACGAATCAGGAGTCGCCGCAGACTTTCCATCCCGACGAATTTTTCTCTGCACTGCTGAAGCAGCTCTACATTGGCCAACCCTACGTCCCTCGCAACCTCTACGTCCCCGTCGATTTCGAAGACCGCGAAGCCCTCGAAGACTTGCTCTCCGATCAGGAGGCGGAGAAAACTGCCCGCGCCACCCGCGTTCACATTCTCGTCCCGCAACGCGGCGACAAGCGCTCGCTCATCGACCTCGCCGGAAATAACGCTAAGCAGTCCTACGACCAGCGCTTCCGCGTGCTAAAACCAAACGCGCGCAAAATTCAGGAAGAACTGCAGGACGTGCTCGGCCTGCCCGAACTTCCCAAGCGCATCGAGTGCTTCGACATCTCGCATATCCATGGCGCGGAAACTGTCGCTTCCATGGTCGTCTGGGAAGATGGCAAGATGAAGAAGTCCGACTACCGCAAATTCATCATCCGCACTGTAGAAGGCGTAGACGATTTCGCCTCGATGCGCGAAGTCGTGACCCGGCGGTACAAGCGTCTACAGGAAGAAAAGAAGCCGCTGCCCAGCCTCATCCTGATCGACGGCGGCCTCGGACAACTGCACGCCGCAGCCGAAGCGCTGGACGCCCTCGAAATCATCAATCAGCCGCTGGCCGCCATCGCCAAGCGCGAGGAAATTCTATATGTCTACGGACAGGAGAAAGATCCGATCGCGCTCGACCACCACTCCCCAGTGCTGCACCTGATTCAACTGATTCGCGACGAGGCTCATCGTTTCGCCGTGACCTTCCATCGCAAGCGCCGCCAGATGCGCGACCGCTCCACCGAATTGCTGGAAATCCCCGGGGTGGGCGCCAGCACCACCCGCCGCCTGCTCGAACATTTCGGCAGCGTACAAGCGGTCAAGCAAGCCGATCCCGCAGCATTGTCGGCGGTAGTCACCCGCACCCAGGCCGAGGCGATCAAGCATCACTTCCGGAAATAGCGACTCGCTCACCGGGAGGCGCGCTCAGCAGAGATTTCGTTTTCCGAGTTCTTCCTGTGCACCTCTGTGCCCCCTGTGGTTAAGATTTTGCTACACTGTCGGCCACTATATGAAGCCCGTTATGAAGCCCGTTTCGAAGTGGTCCCTCGCAATCCTACTGCTTGCAAACTCAGCCCTACTCACCGTCTCTGCCCAGACATCTAGCCCGCCCGATCAAGCCACGCCGCAGGAAAAGCATCTGCACAACGTGAACCAATTGACCTTCGGTGGCCAGAATGCCGAAGCCTATTTCTCCGCCGACGGGAAGAAGCTGATCTTCCAGTCCTCCCATGGCGATGTGAAGTGCGACCAGATTTTCGTGATGAACATCGACGGCAGCGACCAGCACATGGTTTCGACTGGTAAAGGACGCACCACGTGCAGTTTTTTCTATCCCGACGGAAAAAAGATTCTCTACGCCTCGACCCACCTGGCCAGCCCTGAATGCCCGCCCCGGCCCGATTTTTCGAAGGGCTACGTTTGGGCGGTCTATTCCGGCTACGACATTTTCACCGCGAATCCAGACGGGTCGAATCTGAAACAACTCACAAACACACCGGGCTATGACGCCGAGGCAACGATCTCGCTTGACGGCAAGAAAATTACTTTCACATCCATGCGCAACGGCGATCTCGATATTTACACGATGGACGCTGACGGCACCCACGTCAAACAACTCACCCACGAACTGGGATACGACGGCGGTCCGACCTTCTCACCTGACCGCAAGTGGATTGTCTATCGCGCCTACCATCCGCAAACCGAAAAAGAAATCTCCGACTATAAAGAACTGCTCAAGCAGAATCTCATTCGTCCGACCTCACTTGAAATCTGGACTATGAAAGCGGACGGCAGCGAAAAGAAGCAGATCACAAATCTGGGCGCGGCGAGCTTTGGCCCGGCCTACACCGCCGACGGCAAGCGCATCATCTTCTCGTCAAATTACGATCCCGACACGCATGCCACCGGCGGCATGGGCAATTTTGAATTGTGGCTGATCAATCCCGACGGCACCGGCCTGGAGCGCGTCACCTACAGCGACGGCTTCGACGGATTCCCCATGTTC
>JBEKWZ010000793.1:0-2837 GCA_049512555.1 Candidatus Sulfotelmatobacter sp.
GATGCTACGCACCAGGGCGAAGAAACTGATGCGTCGCATGAATTGGCTGGGACCAGTGAACCATCCTAGGATCCTCGGTATCGGAACAGCGAATCCACTGGTTAGGCTGACCCAAGAGCAAAGCTTTCATGCTGCGGGCTACCGAAGCGAGCGCATTCGCAAGATCTTCCTGAACAGCGATATTGATTATCGCCATTTCTATCTGGAAGGCTCTCTGAATCGCGGGGAAAGTTCCGATCAGCTGAATCAGCGCTATCTGCGCGGCGCCATGAAAACAGGTTGCCGCGCGGTTCTGAACTGTGTGAAGGCGGCCGGAGCGACTGTGCAGGATGTCGATTTCCTTGCAGTCTGTACCTGCACGGGCTACGTCTGTCCGGATGTTGGTAGTCGACTCATCGCGCATATGGGCTTCATTAACAACCTGCAGAGGGCGTCGATCGTCGGCCTTGGATGTGCGGGTGCGCTTCCGACGATGCAACGAGCGGTTGATTTTGTTCGCGCAAATCCGGGTCGCAAAGCATTGGTGCTAGCCGTTGAGATTTGCTCCGCTTGCTACTACGTCGATACCACCATTGAAACAGTCGTCGGGAACGCAATATGCGCTGATGGCGCTGCGGCCTTCTTGCTTGCCGAAGACCAGCAAATCAAGCGCTCCTATCCCCAAATCATTGACTTTGAGACTTTCATCGATACGGAGCAGATCGAGGAGGTTGGACTTCAACATCGCGAAGGAAAGCTGCGAATCGTGTTGGGAGCTTCGGTTCAACACCTGGCGGGCCCCATGATCGAAGCGGCCCTCCAGCAATTGCTGCAGCGCCATGGACTGTCGAGATCTCGCGTTCGTTTCTGGGTTGTTCATCCGGGTGGACGTAAGGTGATCGACAACGTTCAAAAGCACTTCGGCATGACGGATGCCCAGTTGCGCTTCTCCAGAACCGTATTGCGCAATTATGGAAATATGTCCTCCCCCACAGTCATGTTTGTTTTGGAGGAGGTCGTGCGTAGCGGAAATCCGCAGCCCGGAGACTGGGGAGTCATGATCGCGCTGGGACCAGGAATGGCTGCGGAGGTCGCGCTACTCAGATGGTAGCTCGACGGTTGTTCCCTTGGCGCCTGCGAGAAGTTCTGCGCCTAATAAGCAGTCAGGGCGTCTGGACGGAGATCAAGCAGTTCTTGAGCCCTCGAGTCCTTGCGCGGGGACTTGCAAGAAGGACCGAAGAGAATCCTTCCCCTCCCGCTCTATTCGAAATGGCAACCGCCTACTGGCTATCGCAGGCCATTTACGTCGCGGCGAAGCTGGGCATTGCCGACCTGCTAAGGAACGGTCCCCAGTCTTGTGTCGCATTAGCCACTTCGACCGGCTCGGACGCCCCATCGCTTTTCCGTCTGATGCGCGCTTTGTCGAGTGTGGGGATCTTCGCGCACGTCGGCAAAGGTCGCTTTGCTCTCTCCCGGCTGGCGGAGTGCCTTCAGACCGACGTTCACGGATCGCTCAGGGCGATGCTGATCACGATCGGCGAAATTCACTATCAGGCGTGCGGAAGCCTCCTGCACAGTGTCCAAACTGGATCTCCGGCTTTTAACACTGTGTTCGGAGCAAGCCTATTCGACTACCTGCAACAAAACGTCGATGCCGCGGATGCGTTCAATCAGGGTATGGCGAATGTGTCCTCACTGCTGGCCTACGCGGTTCTGATGGCATACGACTTCGCGGGAATCTCTTCGATCGTCGACGTCGGAGGAGGCCAGGGCAAGCTCCTCGAGAAGATTCTTCAATTCACTCCGGACATCACGGGCACGGTTTTCGATACAGCATCGACGATCGGGAGAGTAGAGCAAGGTTTTGGCAACGATGCATGGAGCAGGCGGTGCTCCTACGTCATCGGAGACTTCTTCACCTCGGTTCCACCAGGAGCAGACGCCTACCTTCTATGTGGCGTGATTCATGACTGGGACGACCGTCGTGCAATCAGAATCCTTAGAAATTGCCATCGGGCTATGACCGAGAAGGGAAGACTGTTAATTGTCGATATGGTAGTACCAGATACGGACGCGATGTCTTTCAGTAAGCTTCTTGATCTGAATATGCTGGCGATGACCGGAGGGCGCGAACGCACCAAAGCTGAGTTCCAAGCTCTACTCAATGCGGCCGATTACAAGGTGACGAGAATCATTCCAACCATGGCTCCGCAAAGCATCATCGAGGCCTTGACGAAATAGCGCTGCGCCTCCTCTGCCCCAGCAATCCGCTTTCGTTCCTCCCGCCCAATTTCGTGCCCGAACGAGCGGAGGACCATTGCGTACACGTTGATGGATTCTGTTTCTGCGAAGGACAAAGAGGTCGAGTTTGTGCTCAGATGTATGAGCTTTACCTTGAGAACACCGAAGGGTTGCAGCTCAGTGCTCGACCTTATCTATTCGGGGATGATTTCGATCGCGCTGATCGAAGGATAGTTGACGGCAGGAGTGAAGTAGAGTTCGATTTTGCCCTGGGCCGTGGGTTCAATGTGCTGGAATGATTTGACCAACGGTTCGGAGCCAGCTTCCCTGGAAATATCAAAGCCTCTGAGAAGCATCGATCCGTTACACGAGACATCGAAGACCCGGCTACTGAAATCTTGTTCATGGCAATGCTCGGATTACTAGTTTTGGGTCCCAAGCAGCTGCACACATTGTTGGGACACGTAGCGCGGGCTAAAGCTCGGTTGGAAGAGGCCCGCCGCGGCTTCAAGGCTCAATTCGTAGCGGAACTCGACGCTACGCATCGGGTTGAAGAGGCTGATAGTTCGCATGATTACCAAGACGTGAAATAGTTTGGACAAGCCTGTAACTTTGTC
>JBEKWZ010000794.1:0-2836 GCA_049512555.1 Candidatus Sulfotelmatobacter sp.
GAGATGTCCGTGGGCCTGTTCAGCGTCGCGGAGATATTCGTCGAGGGAGTTCACGGAGATAGCTGTCAGCTTTCAGCCTTCAGCTTAACATCCAACTTAACACCCACGCCTAAGAGCTAACTGCGGGTGGGCACGAGGCTACTTTCTTCGCCAGCGGATTCCGTCTTTGGTGATTTCTACGAGGATGCCGGCGTCTGCTAGTTCGGCGCGGATTGCGTCGGAGGCTTTGAAGTCGCGGGCTGCGCGGGCGGTCTTCATTGCGGCGATCTTTACTTCTATGTCTGCGTCTGAAAGTTGTCCAGCTTGAATAGCTGCGCGCAACTCGTCGCTAATGTCCTTCTCGCGGCTTTCGGATATGGCCCAGTCGAAGACGCGCTTCATTTTTGGGCCATCATCGTCATCGAGCACGGCGAAGATTTCGTCGAACCTGGTCAATGCCGCGAGCAACGGTGGGACGTCATCTTTCTTGATTCCGCCGGTGTCGAACGTTGCGTTGGCCTGGCGGACCATTTCGAAGATCGCGGCTTGCGCCTGTGCGGTGTTGAGGTCATCGTCAAGCGCGGATTTCATGCGGTCGATGGTTTGGGCTGCGAGTGACTGCATCTCAGCGCTGGCTCCCTGCGCGAAATTACCCGTGGTCAGGCGCACGCGAAAATTCCGGAGGCGCTCGACGGAGACCGCGGCTTGCTTCAGTCCATCGAAGGTGAAATTCAATTGAGTTCGGTAGGGAACGGAGGTGAGCAGGTAGCGGATCGACGAGGGCTTGTGGCCTTTCAGAACCAGATCGCGGAGGGTGAAGAAATTCCCCAGGCTCTTCGACATCTTCTCGCCTTCAACGAGCAGGAAGCGCGCGTGAAACCAGAAATGCGAAAAGGGCTTGCCGGTGAGGGATTCGGATTGCGCGATCTCGTTTTCGTGGTGCGGAAAAATCAAGTCTTCTCCGCCGGCGTGCAGGTCGAAAGTTTCTCCGAGTTCCTCCATCGACATGACGGAGCACTCCAGGTGCCAGCCCGGGCGGCCGGGACCGATGGCGGTGTCCCACGAGGCTTCGCCTGGTTTGGGAGCCTTCCAGAGAGCAAAGTCGCGGGCGCTGTCTTTGTCGTATTCGTCGACGTCGACGCGGGCGCCGTCGAGCATGCCGCTGAAATCTTTTTTTGAGAGCTTGCCGTATTGCGGAAATTTAGCAAGGTGGAAGTAGTAGGAACCGTCGTCGGTGCGGTAGGCGATTCCTTTCTCAACCAGTGCGGCGACGAAGGCCGCCATTTCTGGGATGTGTTCGGTGGCGCGGACCAAAGTCGGCTCTTCGATCGCGATCATGGCCGAGTCTTCGAGGAACGCCTTCTCATATTTTGCGGTGTATTGCTGGACGCTGATGCCGTCGCGGGCTGCATCGCGGATAATCTTGTCGTCGACGTCGGTGATATTCATGACATGGCGCACGGTGTATCCGCTCTGGCGGAAGACCCGCCGCAGAAGGTCGACGGCGACAAAAGTGCGGAAGTTGCCGATGTGTCCGTAGTTATAGACGGTGGGGCCGCAGGCGTACATGCGGACTTCGTGGTCGCGAAGGGGATGGAACTCTTCGATCCGCGAAGACATGGTATTAAAAAGACGAAGCGCCATAATGAGTTCGAGCAGCGGGCAATGAACTAAGTTTCAACGAAAGCCAAGCTTGGACGAACCAGCTTAGAACGAACTAAAGATTCTAGGGTCGGGGCGAGAGTGGGTCAAATCGGCCTTAGAGAGCCGGGTCGCGAGCCGGGGGCAAAAGATGCGTGTGCTCGCGCAGACGTTGCTGCACCAGAATGACGTAATGCAGCGCCGAGATGATGGTGAAGATAAAGGTGGCTCGAAGAAAGACGGTGCGCGCGATCCAGACCCAGCGCAGGGGACGAATCTCAAGCAGGAGTACGAAAAAAACGGCGCTGATTTGCGAGAAGGTATTGGCCTTGCCAAAAATACTGGGACGAAAGTTGCGCAGTCCGGCGATCGCGAACAGAACCGCGCTGGCAGCCAGGATCGAAATGTCGCGGCTGAAGACCAGCACGGTAAATTTCCACGGGATTTTGTGCAGGATGCTCAGCACGAGAAACATGGTGCTGAGCAGAAGTTTGTCGGCAATCGGATCGAGATACTGGCCCAGCAGGGTTTGCTGATGAAGCTTGCGGGCGAGCAGGCCGTCGAGGCCGTCGCTGAACCCGGCGATCACGAAGACGACGAGCGCCCAGAGATAGCGGCCTTCCACCAGGTGAATCACGATGAAGGGAACGAAAACCATCCGCAGCAGGGTGAGTTGGTTGGGAGCGGTGAAGATTTGGGAGAACTTCACGCACGCTCCTCGGAAGCATGCGATCCAGGGAGGTCGAGATCGTTAGGCGTTGCTTTCGGAACTTCTTGTCGAAAATCGGGTTGTTGAGATACGCGGGGCGCGAGTGCGGTCGCTGGTTCGAGGCCGGTTTTAGCGAAGAAGCGCTGGGAGAGCGAAGGCAGGCCGCCATCGGGCAGGTCGAGTTCGACGCGCTCGATGCGATGCATAGGAAAAAATACGACGGCCGGAGTGAAGGGCTCGCCGTCACGGACCATCACCGTGAGATCCTCGAACGACGCGAGTTCGGCGCCGCTCAGGCTCAGGCCACTGGGGGAAAGGGCAAGGATCATCCCCCAGAACTTCTCGCGCGGACTGCACAGGGTCGCGATAACGAGCGCGCCGGGCTGGAATGGTTCGCGGGGTGGGGCCGTGGCGGCTGGATCGTTCTCTGCTAAGCGGTTTTCCACGCTAAGATTGTCGCCGGGAGAAGCCCGCATTGCAAATCCGCTGACAGTCGGGCTAGGCGGG
>JBEKWZ010000795.1:0-2836 GCA_049512555.1 Candidatus Sulfotelmatobacter sp.
TGATCGTCGATGCCACGATCGGAATAGTGAATCCGCTCATTTTTCGCCAAATCATCAACAACGGCATTCTCAAGGGGAACTCGGCCCTCATCATTCATCTCGCCTGCGTCGTGGCGGTGTTGGGGATTTTCGACGGAGCGCTGGGCATGACCCAAACCTATCTGTCGTCGAAGATCGGTGCGGGGATTGTGCTCTCACTTCGCACGAAACTGTTCGGACACATCCAGCAGATGCCGCTGGCATTCTTCACCCGCGCACAGACTGGCGCTCTGGTCAGCCGGTTGAATACTGACGTCGGCGGTGCGCGAACCGCCTTCACAGATATTCTCTCGAATGTCGTGGGCAATCTAATCACAGTTGCCCTGATTTTGGGCGCGATGTTTGTGCTCTCCTGGCGGATCACGCTGGCCGCTCTTGTGCTGCTTCCGTTGTTTGTATTGCCTGCGCGCTTCTGGGGACGCAAGCTGCAAAGCATCACGCGCGAAAGCTTCGACCTGACCGCATCCATGAACAATCTCATGGTTGAGCGTTTCAACGTGGCTGGAGCCCTGCTCGCGAAACTGTTTGGCCGCCCCCAGAACGAGGCTAAGTCCTTCGAGGAGAAGGCGGCCCGAGTTTCCGATATTGGCGTGAAGCAGGCGCTCTATGCCCGCATGTTTTTCACTGCTCTCATGGTCATGGCATCGTGCGCCAGCGCCGTCGTGTATGGCTGGGGAGGAGTGCTGGCGGTCAAGCACCTGCTTGACGTCGGCACCGTGGTTGCCTTGGTCTCGTATCTGGCTCGGCTCTATGCTCCGCTGCTGGGCCTTTCCAACGTGCAGGTCAGCATCATGACTGCGCTGGTTTCTTTTGAGCGCGTATTCGAGGTGCTCGACCTTCCGCCGATGATTCGCCAGAAGCCGAATGCGGTTGCCATTCCCTCCGGCCCGGCGCGGATCTCGTTCGATCACGTTTCTTTCCGTTATCCATCGGCTGCGGAAGTATCGCTGGCTTCTCTGGAGTCGATCGCGATTCCTGACAAGCGGACGCAGCAGACTGTGCTTCAGGACATTAGCTTCGAAGTCGAGCCTGGGCAGCTGGTGGCACTGGTGGGGCCGTCCGGCGCGGGAAAGACGACGATTACGCATCTCGTGCCGCGTCTTTATGACGTTCAGAGCGGGACCATCCGAATCAACGGGATTGACGTTCGCGACGTCACGCTCAGCTCTCTCAGTGAGCGGATTGGCGTGGTCACTCAGGACGCTCATCTGTTTCATGACACCATTCGCGCGAATCTTCTGTATGCCAAGCCCGATGCAACGGAGGAACAAATCAGGAGCGCGTTGGACGGTGCCCAGATCCTCGGTCTGGTGGAGTCCCTGCCGGACAAGCTGGACACCTTGGTCGGAGAAAGGGGCTATCGCTTCTCTGGAGGCGAGAAGCAGCGCATCGCCATCGCGCGCCTCCTCCTCAAGGCCCCCGACATTGTGATCCTCGACGAGGCGACCGCCCATCTGGATTCCGAATCCGAAGAAGCCATCCAGCGAGCACTCGAAGCGGCTCTAGCCGGAAGAACCTCAATCGTCATCGCGCATCGACTTTCGACAATCCTCAAGGCCGATCAGATTCTGGTCGTGCAAAACGGAACCATCGTCCAGCGTGGCACGCATGCGGAGCTGCTAGCGCAGAAAGGAATATATGCGGAGTTGTATCAGCGCCAGTCTTCGGTGCCGCAGGCTGCTATGCAATGATCCGCAGAATAATGTCTCAAGTCAGCCGGTGCATCTCTATGGCACTCAATGCCCCGAAGTCGTGGCGCCTAATTCACAAAACGACCGAAGGGTCGAGCTGTGCTCGACCGGCGGACGAATGCGTCCGCCGCTACACGAGCCCGTTTAGCTGGCGGCTTGTTCGGTAGGGGCTGCTGCGGGCTGCTGTTTGACGTGGGAGCCGGTGGCGGCTTCGTGACGGGCTAGATCCAGATCGAAGCGCAGGGAGTCGAGGGCGACCATGGGGAGCTCGTTGCCGAAGGCGTCGAGCTCGGCTTCGCTCCAGCCGCCGTTCAGGCGCATGGCTCCGGTGATGTCTTCGGGGAATGCCTGGCGATAGTCGCCTTCGCGGATGAGGATGTCGCCGATGAGGCGGCCGGTCTGCACGTCGTAGACGCGGCGGCTGGACTGGCCGCGGGAGGTGGTCAGGCAGAGGAACACTTCGCCGATTCCGTTGAACTCCGCGCGGTAATACCAGGCCTGCGGCGCGTCGATTTTGGGATGATGGCGCTTGGCGCGGGTGGTCGAGGGCTTCACATCGGCCATTTCATCGGCAGGATTGAAATAGAGAATGCGCTGGCAGGAATCGCAAACGATGGTCTGCTGGCCGGAACGAACTTCGTTGTAAGTCTGGGGCCGGAGCATGACGCGGCAAGCCATACATTTCTGGTCGCGCACTTCGGAGATGCCGCTGCCGCGAAATTTCGATACGCGCTCGTAGTGGCGGAGCAGGTCTTCGTTGATGCTGGTGCGAATCTGGTCGCGCTTGGCGCGCCACTCGGCCAGCAACTTTTCGTCCTTGGCCGTGAGTTGGCGGGCTTCTTCTTTTTCTTTTTCGATCTCGGCAGTTTCAGCCTTGAGTTCGGCCTGGGCGGCCTTGACTTCTTTGTCGCGCGCGTCGGAGTTCAGCATCAGCTCAAGAATCTTGTCCTCGTTGGCGGTAATCTCTTTTTCCGCGAACTGGATCTCGTGCAGCAAGGCCTTGTACTGGTCGTTGGTTTTTACGTCGAGGGACTGATCGCGGTATTTGGAGATTTTGCCGCGCAGGTCGTTGATGGCGGTGTCGTACTTGCGGCGGGAGGCTTCGT
>JBEKWZ010000796.1:0-2834 GCA_049512555.1 Candidatus Sulfotelmatobacter sp.
CGCATTCAATCGCTCAATCATCAAATCGCTCAATCACTCAATTTCAGTATTCGATTCCTCTCTGCGCCATCACGCCCTTCTCATACGCGTGCTTCACCTGGCGCATTTCGGTCACCGTGTCGGCGGCCTCGACAATTGTGGGGTGCGCGTTCCGGCCCGTCAAGATGACGTGCACCATCTCCGGCTTCTTCTTCAGGCTCTCGACCACCTTCGCCGGGTCGAGCATGCCATAACTGATGGCATAGTTAATCTCGTCGAGAATGACCAAGTCCCACTCCCCCGATTGAATCGCGCGGTCGGCCTCGGCCCAGGCTTCTTCGACCATGCGGATGTCTTCCGGGTCCGGCTTCTCGGCACCGACCTTCACGAAGCCGCGTCCCATCTGCTTCATGATGAACTTCCCGCCGAAGGCCTCGACCGCATCCAGTTCGCCGTAGTGCCACGAGCCCTTCAGGAACTGCAGCATCAGCACCCGCATGCCCTGGCCGACGGCTCGCAGGCCCGTTCCCATGGCGGCCGTGGTCTTGCCTTTGCCCGGCCCGGTGTTCACGATGATTAGACCACGACGGATATCGGCCATGCATCAATCGGATGTTTGATTCTAGATGCCCGATTCTACTAGATGCCGCCCTTTGGCTGTACACCGCCGCCTCCGATTCCGCCGATCGAGCAGCTTGGGCGTCGCTCGAAGTTGTCCGATACCGGACAGTCCGGTCCCGGAGTGGACAACAGAATCGAGTCTGGAAATTTGTTATCCTCGCGTTTCAAGGATTTGCCTGCCACTGCGCGTGGAAGGGGAGTTGCATTGATATGGGGGAGCGGCGTGGGGCGCTGACGGTCAGACTCGCTTTTTCCAGGAATAAATTGAAATAAACAGTCTGTTTATACCGTCTGTATGTTCAGTGAAGATGCCGGCCCGCGATTACTCAAGATCGTTGATGTGGATGTTGGTACAAATGTGGTGGTAGCTAACTTTTCCACGGAACTGCAGCATCCAAGGTTGCGTAGCTCGGTCAGGCGGATCTCTGTCCCCTCGCAAACCGCGGAGGTCTCATCGTGATCAACAAGATTGGGTTGTTATTGTTGTCTCTCCTTGTCGCGCTCCCGGCCTTTGCGGGCCAACACATAGCTGTGCATCCGCGGACCTCGCTCGATCCCGCCGACCAGGCCACGATACGAGAAATCGTGGACATGGAACGCCAGTCCCGCGAAGCCAGCATCCACCGCGACGCCGACTTCTCTCAGCGAACCCTGGCCGAAGATTACGTCGCCATTTCCCCTCTCGGTCAGGTCACGACGAAGCAAGACTCGCTATCAGCCCGCAAGAATGGCCAGCTGCGCTATGACACCATCGACGTGAGCGACATGGTAGTGCGGGTCTACGGAGACACGGCCGTGGTCACGGCTCGGGCCGACGTAAAAGGCCACCAGCTCGGCGAAGACTTCAGCGGCCCCTATCGCTACACCCGCGTCTGGGTCCGCCGCACCGGCCACTGGCAAGCCGTGAGCTACCAGGCCACCGTCACCCAGTAGAATTCGCATTGTCATCCGGAGCGAAGCGAAGGACCTATGGACTCGTCGAAAGCGTCGACGGCGCTGGCGGGACTGCATGGGTCATTCGCTTCGCTCAGGATGACAACTACATTTTCCTTGTGTAATCTCCGGGACTAGACTCTATCGCGGAGGTAGCTCGTGGCCTTGAACGGAAAGCTCTCGCGGCAATCAGCAAGCGGTTTCATCCTAGCCATTCTCTTCTGCAGCGCCTTCGTCCCCTGTTCCCGCGCCCAGCAGCACGAACTCTCCCCGGAGAAGCGCACGCAGATCGAGGCTGCAGTCTCAAAGTTCATGGCCGCGACGCACGTTCCCGGAGTCTCGGTCGCCGTGGTCGAAAGCGGAGAATACGAGTGGGCCGAGGGCTTCGGCTTTGCCGACCTCGAGAACAACGCCCCGGCCAGCGAACACACGCTCTACCGCCTGGGCTCGATCTCCAAGCCGCTCACCGCGGTCGGCGCCATGCAAATCTATGAGCGCGGACAACTCGACCTCGACGCCCCCATCCAGAAATACTGCCCGGCCTTTCCGAAGAAGCAAGCGCCAATCACCACGCGCGAAGTCATGGGACACCTGGGCGGCATTCGCCACTACAAGTCTGGTTCGCCCGATGAAGCCGAGCTCGGCAACACCAAGCACTTCGACAATCCCATCCAGGCCGGCATCGACTTCTTCAAGAACGACGCTCTGGTCGCCGATCCCGGAACTCATTTTCATTATTCGACCCAGGGCTATACGCTGGTCGGCTGCGTTATGGAAGGCGCTTCCGGAGCGAAGTATCTAGACTTCATGCGCCAGAATGTTCTCGCACCAGCCGGCATGGAACACACGCAAGCCGACGATCGCTTTGCCATCATCCCTTACCGCACCCGCTTCTATCAGCAAACCAAATCAGGTGCAGTGCAGAATGCCGACTTCCTCGACTCCAGCTACAAAATTCCCGGCGGCGGTTGGCTGTCGTCGGCGGAAGACATGGCCCGGTTCGAAGTGGCAATACTCAATGACAAGCTGCTCAAGCCCGCCACCCGCGACCTGATGTGGACGCCACTCAAACCCTCCGATGGCTCGAAAGACAGGTACGGCCTGGGCTGGGCCGCAGGCGATGACATCGGTTTCGTAGCCGTCGGCCACAGCGGAGGCCAGCAAGGCACCAGCACCGCCTTCTTTATTGCGCCCGCACAGCGCAGCGGAGTCGTCGTCCTCACCAACATGGAGGACATCGGCGCCACCGACCTGGCGGTGGAGATTCTGAAAGTGCTGGTTGGCTCGGTGGAAAACGCACC
>JBEKWZ010000797.1:0-2832 GCA_049512555.1 Candidatus Sulfotelmatobacter sp.
CGCTACGGGTTCCCGCAGGCCGGCATCGCTGGCGAGTTTCGCCGCTTTGTCGGTTGCCTCCCACGTGAAGTCGGGATCGCTGCGCCCGAAGTGGCCATACGCCGCGGTCTTTTTGTAAATCGGCCGCCGCAGGTTGAGCGATTCGATGATGCTCCTCGGAGTGAGCTTAAAGTGCGCGCGAATCAAATCTGGGATGATCGCGGGATCCACTTTTTCCGTGCCAAAAGTCTCAACCAGAACACTGACCGGATCGGCCACGCCGATGGCGTAGGCGAGCTGCACTTCGCAGCGTCCGGCCAGACCGGCAGCGACCACGTTCTTCGCGATGTAGCGCGCCATGTAGGCAGCAGAGCGGTCGACCTTGGTCGGGTCCTTGCCGCTGAACGCTCCGCCGCCGTGACGGCCCATGCCGCCGTAGGTGTCGACGATGATCTTGCGGCCGGTCAGTCCAGTGTCGCCCATGGGGCCGCCGATGACGAAGCGTCCCGTGGGATTGATGTGATACTTCGTGTCTTCATCAAGCAGGTGCGCTGGAATCACGGCCTGAATCACATGCTTCAGAATGCCGGCGCGTAGTTCGTCGTTGGCCACAGTCTCGGAGTGTTGGGTTGAAATAACGACGGCATCAACCCGGAGAACTTTTCCGTTAGCGTCATATTCAACTGTGACTTGGGATTTGCCGTCGGGGCGAAGGAAGGGAAGCGTTCCGTTCTTGCGAACCTGCGAGAGCCGCATGGTCAGCTTGTGCGCCAGAGCAATGGGGGTCGGCATCAACTCCTCATTCTCATCGACGGCATAGCCGAACATCATACCCTGGTCGCCGGCGCCGCCCGTATCTACGCCCATGGCGATGTCGCCCGACTGTTTGTTGATGCTGGAGATGACGGCGCAGGTGTTGGCGTCGAAGCCGTAGAGGGCATTGTCGTAGCCGATCGCGGCTACGGTGCCGCGAACCACGGTCTGAAAGTCGACGTAAGCCTTGGTGGTGATTTCGCCGGCAATAACAACCAGGCCGGTGGCAGTGAGGGTTTCGCAGGCGACGCGGCTGGTGGAATCTTCGCTGAGGCAGGCGTCGAGGATGGCGTCGGAAATCTGGTCGGCGATCTTATCGGGATGGCCTTCGGTAACGGACTCGGAAGTAAATAAATAACGGTTCTTTGATGCCAAGTTGTGTGTCTCCTTCGGTGCACGCGCTTTCTCGTAACTGCGTCGTGCAGAAAAACTTATGGACTATTGATCGGGCGGGACCCGGGGGAAATCCACGCGGCCGCGACGGAGCGAGCGGCGAAAAGGAAGTCCTACAAAAAGGCTATCAGACCCCTAGCGGACACGCAACGGTTTTGACCTTAAATGTCCTGGGATGAATTCAATCGCGAAAATGGGGATGTGGACGGGGGGAATGGGGTGGTGGGCAGGACAGGGTTCGGCGTTCCGGCGAGATGCCTTGAGCTGCAACAAGGCCATATTTCGGCCTTCCAAGTGGTTGGGAGAACGGCAAGTTGTGTCACAAAGTGTGCCGCGAGACCGGATTCCTGGCGGGAAGCGTCACCTCGGTAACGTCGACATGGCGTGTCTAGGTTTTTAGCCTGAAATCGTCCTCAATGTCGTTCGGCCCAGAGGTTTTCGGGGGTCAGATTTCAGGGAGTTCGGACATGACTCATCGCATCGGCTGGTTGCCTCGTCAGATCCACACGGACTATTGCGCGGGAGTTGGAGTTGGGGTCGCGACGCGCATGCCGTTGGAGTCGAAGATGAAGGTTTTCACTTCGGCTTCAGCGCCATCGGCCGGGATCTCCTGGCCGTTAAACAGGAAAGTGACGCCCGCGGCGTTGCCGATTTTGGCGACGATTTCGCGGTTGGCGCGCACCGAGGTGTTGGCCGGGGCGATGAGAGTTTCCTGGCTGACGGTCTGGCCGTCAGCGAGCACAGAAATCCATGAAGTTTCCGTGGCGCGGATTACCAACGTCAGAGGAGTGGCTGATTTTTCGGACGACGCCGGATTCGCTTTCGGCAAAGTCTGAAGTGCCGCGCCGTTATTGTTGCCGCTATTGTTGAGGTGTTCGTCGCTGTTGCCCGGAGCGGCAGCGGCTGGCGACGATCCCGGCGCGAGCGCGACAGCAGGATGAGTAGCCGGCGAGGATGCAGGGCGCAGCGATGGCTGCGGATTTGATGTGGACGGGCGTGCCACCGTCGCCGTACGGCCAGCCGGCGGGCTAGGAGATACCGTTTTATTGACCGCCGGGGCGGGCGCGGCCGCCGGCGCTGCCTGCGCGGGCGCTGCAACCGCGGCTGCGGTGTTGGTTCGGTGGGAACGGCGCGTCCAGAGAACGACTGCCACGACGATCACGACGGCGACGACGAGCATTCTCCAGGGAATTGCGCTCCCAGACTCCCGGATAAACTCTTTTCGCCGCGGGCGGACGTCTTGCGCGCGCGGCAACTGCAGTTCGGGGAGTTCCTCGTTCTGCGCCGGAGGTTGCACCTTTTCGGCCGCCCTGATCGGTGTAGGTGCATGTCGATTGGGCTGGACCGGGCGCGGTCTTGCAGGCGCCCCCGCGCGGGTTTGCGCGGCAGGTTGCGGTTCCCAGACTTCGTGAGCGTCGATCTGCGCCTGCCGCAGGCAAGCCAGATAATCTGTAACGGCATCTTCGTCGTTGAGCCCGAGATGCTTGGCGTAGGCGCGGATGAAACCTTTGTTGAAGACGCCGCCGGGGAGCTGGTCGAAGTGTTCGTCTTCGATGGCCTGCAGCATGCGCGAGCCGATCTTGGTGACGTTGGAAACGTCATCGAGCGTAAGGTTCTTCTTCTCGCGCGCCTTGCGAAATTTATCGC
>JBEKWZ010000798.1:0-2832 GCA_049512555.1 Candidatus Sulfotelmatobacter sp.
CCCGAACGCAGCAACTTCAGCCGCACTTTCTCGTTCGAAAGTTTCGTCAGCAAATCGCTGAGCACTTCGACCGAGCCGCCTACGTCGCCCTTCAGAATAATGTTCAGTTCTTTGGTGCCAGCGGTCTTGATCTGTTCCGCGAGACCTTCGAGCGACACGCGCGAACTCTTGGCCAGCGCGGCTTCACGGGCTTTCTGCTCGCGATATTCGGAGATGCCGCGAGCCTTGTCGCGATCGGCGACGACGACGAAATGATCTCCCGCCTGCGGCAACCCTTCCATGCCCAGAATTTCAACCGGAGTCGACGGCGGCGCAGACTGCAACGCCGCCCCGCGATCGTCAAACATGGCGCGGATTTTTCCGTACACGTTGCCGACAACAAAGTTGTCTCCGGCAATGAGCGTACCGTTCTGCACCAGCACCGTGGCCACCGGTCCGCGGCCGCGATCGAGCTTCGCTTCCAGCACCACGCCAGTAGCTGCGCGCTCCGGAGTCGCCTTGAGTTCCGCGAGATCCGCCACCAGGCAAATCATTTCCATCAGCAGGTTCAGGTTCGTCTTCTTCTTCGCCGAAACGTCGACGAACACCGTCTTGCCGCCCCACTCTTCCGGCACCAGCCCGCGATCGGCCAGCTGTTTGTTGACGCGGTCAGGCAGTGCGTCGGGCTTGTCGATCTTGTTCACGGCCACGATGATCGGAACTTCCGCGGCGTGCGCGTGATCGATAGCCTCAATGGTCTGCGGCATCACGCCGTCATCCGCGGCCACGACCAGCACGACAATGTCAGTGGCTTTCGCGCCCCGCGACCGCATGCGGGTAAACGCTTCGTGACCCGGCGTGTCGAGGAACACAATCTCGCGTCCGTACGCCGGAGATTCCTTGTCAGTAATCCGAACTTTGTAAGCGCCGATGTGCTGCGTGATGCCACCGGCCTCGCCCTCAGCCACGCTGGTCAGGCGAATCGAATCAAGCAGCGTAGTTTTGCCGTGGTCAACGTGACCCATGATCGTGACCACCGGCGGACGAGGCGTAACCTCAACCGCAGATTCTTCCCCACTGCTCGCCGCAGCCGCGTCAATATCTTTCGAAGCCTGCTCTTCGAACGTGATCACGTTCGTTTCCGCGCCGAAGAAGCGCGCCATTTCGCTGGCCAGTTCAGCGTCGAGCGTCTGGTTCACCGTCGCGAAGACACCGCGGCCGAGCAGGCGCGAAATCACGTCCTTCACACGAATACCGAGCTTCTCCGCCAGATCTTTTACGCTGATGCCTTCCGTGATCGTGATGTTGCGCGTGATCGGCATCGGCTCATTCGACACCACCATGCGCGGCGGCGGCGTGTAGCCCTTCATCGGGCCTTCTTTTACGCCACGCGGAACATAGCGCTGGCCGGGCCGGCGCGCCGGAGCTCCCGGACGCGCACCAGGCCGGGCAGGTCCCGGAGGCGGAAGCCCTGGACCAACACCCAAAGGACGCGCACCGGCCGGAGCCGTACGAGTGGGATGCATGGGACGGCGTTCACCCGGACGCAATGGACGCGGCGGGCCGCCTCCCGGCGTCATCGGACGCGGGCGCTGAAAAATTGGCTGTCCCGGCACTGGACGCCCTGGAGCGGGGCGCATCGTCCCGGCTGGCGAACCAGTCGGCGCCATCGAAGCAACGGGAGCAATCGGCCGCGGCGGCGGAGCTTTGTACACCGGACGCGGTCCAGTCTGGGGCACAATCATGCGCGGCGCCGGAGGTTGAGGCGGACCCGCGACTGCAGGTGGCGCAGGTGGACGCGGCGCAGACACCGGAGGCTGGGGCGCGGCAGACGCGGAAATTGTCGGAGCGCTCGTCGTTGAAGCCGAAATCGACGGAGGTGCAACCACGGCAGGCGGAGGCGTAACACGCGGTGGCGCAGCAACCGGAGCCGCGATTGAAGCCGAAATCGCGGGCGCCGCCGGAGTCACACTTGCAGCGGGCCTCTCCGCGACGGGAGCACCCACCGCGGGCCGTGGCGTAACTGGAGTTACAGCTGGCGCTGAAATCGAAGGCGCTGCCGGAGGCGGCGTTGGCCGAGCCAGAGGAGGCACCACCGCAGGCCTCGCCACAACCGCCGGAGGCGCTGCCGGACGCACCGGCGCAGGCGCCGCCGCTTCTCTCTTCTGCGTAATAGCTTTCAGCACATCTCCCGGCCGGGAGATGTGCGACAGATCAATCTTGGTCTTGATTTCTTCGTCGCCGCGCAGCGGGCGCGCCGACCGCGCAGACGGCGTCTGTGCTTCGGACGAGCCGCGGAGATGGATCCGCACTTTTTCCGCTTCATGTTCCTCGAGCGAACTGGAATGGGTCTTCTTCTCCGTCACCCCGACGATGGGAAGCGTGTCGAGAATGGCTTTGCTTTTAACTTCCAGCTCCCTGGCGAGATCGTTGATTCGAACCTTACTCATCCGGCCTTTCTTGTACTCCGCGTTGCGCTAGGTCTTCATCGTAGCCTCACGGAGTCAGCATCCTCGACCGGCACGCCATCGCAAATATCCGCGCGTGCCAGCGTTAACATAACTATTCAGTTGTTTCTGGAGCGGAGCCATCTTTCGGCTCATGCTCTTCGTTCTCGGGTGCGGCGGATTCAGCTTCTGCCGCCGCCTCGGCTGCCGCTACCGGTTCACCTTCGACTGCGACCTCACCCTCGACGACTTCAGCAGCTTCCGGCGCAGCCTCTTCGGCCGCAGCTTCACCGTCAACAGTCGCGCCCTCGGCAGAAACCTCGCCCTCGACCGCCTCACCCTGCTCTAAGCTCGCAAAGTAATTATTCACCGCGAGGCTGATTTTTTCCACCGTCTTCGGCCCAAT
>JBEKWZ010000799.1:0-2828 GCA_049512555.1 Candidatus Sulfotelmatobacter sp.
TGATAAAATAACCCAGCGCATCCAACGCCACGCGCGAAGCGTCACACGGTAAGTGTTCCAAGCCGACGTAGCTCAGTTGGTAGAGCAGCCGATTCGTAAAACACTCTTCTTGACTGGTCCCCGATAAGAGTCAATGACATAGCGTGTCTGGAACGACTTAAAAAGGCGTCAAATGGCCACACTTGTCAGCGTTTTGTGACCCATCTTGTGACACTGGTTTTTACGTGAGCGGACGGCCGTGAATCTCCAGCTCATTTTCATGGCGCGCACAAGCCCGCGGCCCGTTAACGACAAGTGCCTGATTCTCCAGAGTCTGCTAGATCCTTGGGCCTTCCCGCGCACTGACGGCCGATAAGCTGGAACCTATTCAAGCACTTTAGACAGCAACCACTTAGCTGGCCGAAGTGTGTCGGCAGTGTGCCTTTTTCTCTGGGGACTCACCAGTTCGGGTGGAAAGCACTGCCCAACAACCGTTGAATCGTTGCCCAACTGCTTGCACTGCAATTTCCAAGAATGCACGAGTGTGCGTCGTTCAAAAACGGATGTTTTTGGTTAGATGAACGGCCTCGAGTCATGAACAATCTGGTCAACCGATCAAACTATGTATCGGGAAACTGCGGTTTGGCTGTTGCCAACGGCCCTGGCCACCGACACGATGGGCCAACACTGGTGGCGTGGCAGAGGACGCAAAGGCAAAGCCGCGCGGTTACGAACAAACTGGGAAGCACTTATACTGACAAGTTCGGAAAGGAAGTGGACGATGCCGATTTTTATCAGCTACTCCCATGAGGATCGCAGCTTCGTAAATAAGCTTGCAGCACATTTGGTAAAGGCGAATGCTCACGTGTGGGTCGACTCTTGGGAGTTGAACGTTGGTGACTCAATTGTCAGTCGCGTGCAGCAGGCAATTCAAGAGTCAAGTGCCTTACTTATCGTTCTCTCGAAATCATCTGTAGCATCGGAGTGGTGCAAGAAAGAGCTAAACGCTGGTCTAATGCGGGAGCTTGATGAGAAACGAGTGCTTGTGCTCCCTGTTCTCGTAGAGGACTGTGAGATTCCAATCTTCCTTCGTGAGAAAATGTACGCCGATTTTCGCGGGACATTCGATGTCGGCCTCAAGGCTCTCGTGGAAGCTGTAGCCAAAGTGACCAGTCTTGATCAGGGAAGAATCAAAGCTGGAAATGGAAACATTGATTGGTCCGAAACGTGGGGCTATCAAGACGATACTTTTTGCATGGAATACACGCTAATGGAGACTTCTCCCGACTGGCCGTTCACCTTATTGACCGAGATTTCGTTAAAGTGCAGCGAAGAGGCTACGCGGAGGTACCGGGAATACGAACAACACAATCTAGATTGGGTAGGGCGAACAGTCATTACGGCGTCGCTTGCTGAGCTTGCGGGGAAACAGCAAATCGACATGCTGATAAAAGACCATCATCCCGTCATAGAGAAATATCGCCTTGCGGATATCGGCAGTGCAACCTTTTACGACATCTTCATCCGATGCAGAAGGATGGGCGAGGACAACGGCAAGGATCAGCTTGTGCACGTCTCGAACTACTTGAATCGGATAAGAGAGTATGTCGCACACACCGCTCGGAAACTCTCGCCCGAAGAAAAGGCACGCGTGGTCAAAATAGTCTCCAGTAGGTAGCCCCCCACCGCTGTGGGGTAATTCCGGGGAACGAGGGACACCTCCTCGGCGAACAGCGCTATGAGCACAATGGACGGTCCGCGAAAGGACACCGAAATCGTCAGATCCGAGACAGGGCTTGCGATTCTCTGAGGCGATTGAGTCTGCGAATGTGTGATTGTGAGGTGTTAAGCATTAGAATTGGGGCAGCCCCAAAACCCTGGGCAGGACCCCATGCCGTCCAAACGCAGAATCTTCATTAGTTTCGACCACGATGACACCGACAAGGTGAACGGTTTCCTTGGCCTGCGGAACATCCTCGACGGTTTCGAGTTCTTTAACCATAAGCTCGACCGTCGCATAAACAGCACAGATGCCAACTACGTTGCACGGGTCATCAGGGAGGAATACATTAACCCCGCGTCCGTCACAGTCGTCCTGATCGGCAATAGAACGGCGCAAAGCCCTTGGGTGCAATGGGAAATCCAAGAAAGTATCCGACAAGGGAAAGGTTTGTTGGGGATTCGGCTGAAAGATACGTTGGGTGCGGTCCCAACCGGAATTCCTGAAAATGCAGTGGGAGGTTGGGACCCGGAAAAATTCCCATCGTGGATTCAGTGGGCTTCCCAACAGCTCCAGAGGCGATGACGGGCACACCGCTCCCGCCGTGGGTCACCCAAGCTATGGCGTGGCTCTTGAGTGCTCTGAAGAGCAGTTGGCAGTTTCTAGCCGGGGCGGCGGCTTTCTTCTTGCTAGTTCGCGTCTTCCGCCATCGTCACTACGGCTCCTACTCCGTCAGCGTTGGTCTCCCGTTTAACCTAGGAAGCAGGACGTACGACACCACGCCGCAGGACCGAATAGTGGCGTGGAAACTCTACGTCCAATTGGCCACACGCAAAGGCACGCTGCCATTCGATGAGAGCTACGACGTGATTTCGGATGTTTACGAGTCACTGTTCGCGCTCTTTGGAGTTGCGCGCGACCTGCTGCTCGAACTGCCGCCCCACGAATTCGAGAGAGAGGAGGGCGTCGCACCCTTGCTCCTGCGAGTCATAAATGATGGCCTTCGTCCGCACCTTACACGTTGGCAATCTGACTTCAGGAAGTGGTGGGATGAAACCGTCAAGGACGCTACCAATCAAGGTAAGTCTCCACAAGACGTGCAACGGCAATACCCGCACTATATCGAGCT
>JBEKWZ010000800.1:0-2828 GCA_049512555.1 Candidatus Sulfotelmatobacter sp.
CCATCTGGCCCGACGGCAAGCGCAGGTTCAGCGAGACGCTGGTGCCCTCGCGGGGCGAGATTTCCTCGACTACGCCTTTTAAGTGGATGAGTTCTGGACGAAACACCTGCAGGCGTTTTTGCAGTTTTTCGATCTGATGTTGGATATCTTTTTCGACGGCGGGAATTTTATGAAGACGGTAACTGACGTGAACATTCATAGCGCCTCGGCCTTGCTAACGAAGTCGCGCAACCAAGTGCTGTCTTACCGGACCATCTAAGCCGAATTGTACACCCGGCGAAAAAAACGCAACCGCAGAATCGATCGCCTTTGAGTATGGGATGGCCGCCTTCGGGAATCCGTTGCATAAAAAACATTTGCCGGATAGTTTGCAGGCGCCGGAGCGGGCAGGATATGATCCGGGTCCTATGACTTGGGCCAAATTTCTGCTGTTGGCACTACTCTCCGCTGTGGCCTGTGCGCAAACTGTGTCTACGAAAGAATTGGAAAGCGCTTATTCGGACGCGCACGCGCTCTATCTTGACCTCCACCAGAACCCTGAACTCTCTTCACATGAAACGCAGACCGCGGCGAAACTAGCTGGACGCTTGCGCAGCGCCGGTTATGACGTGACCGAGCACGTCGGCGGAACGGGCGTGGTTGCGATCCTGAAGAACGGGCCCGGGCCAATCATTATGTTGCGTACCGAACTGGATGCGCTTCCCGTGGAAGAAAAAACCGGGCTTCCCTATGCCAGCAAGGTGCACGCGAAGGACGACGCCGGGCATGACGTTTCGGTCATGCACGCCTGCGGGCATGATCTGCACATGGCGGCGATTCTGGGCACAGCCGAGATGATGGCCCATAGCAAAGATACCTGGCACGGAACGCTGATGCTCATCGGTCAACCGGCTGAGGAGACGATCAGCGGCGCGGAAGGGATGATCCGCGACGGCTTGTTCACGCGCTTTCCCAAACCCGACGTCGCGGTGGCATTGCACGTCGGCAACGCGCTGCCCGCGGGAGCGGCCTCGATTACTCCCGGCATATACAACACGAATGCGGATTCGGTTCATATCACAATTTATGGCAAGGGAGGGCACGGCGCGTTGCCGCAGACCGCAATCGATCCTATCGTGATCGCGGCTCGCACGATTCTTTCGCTGCAAACCATCGTCTCGCGCGAAGTGCGGCCGGGCGAAATGGCGGTGGTGACGGTCGGCTACATTCAGGCCGGAACCAAGAACAACATTATTCCCGACCACGCGGAAATGGGGCTGACGGTGCGGACTTTCAAGCAGGATGTGCGGAAGCAAATACTGGCGGCCATCGCGCGCATCGCCAAGGCCGAAGCGGCGGCGGCTGGCGCACCTCGCGAACCTTTGGTGGAACGCTATGAAGGCACGGACCTCGTCTATAACAATCCAGCGCTGGCCGAACGGCTGCGGGCGCCGCTGGAAGTGGCGCTCGGAAAAGGCAAAGTCGTGACTGCCGAACCGATTGCGCCCTCAGAAGATTTTTCTTATTTCGTTGAGCAGGGCGTGCCTGGATTTTATTTCAGCCTGGGCGGGGCCGATCCTGAAAAGTTCGCGCAAGCCAAGGCTGCGGGAACCGAGCTGCCATCGAATCATTCGCCGCTATTCGCTCCGGATGTGGATCCGGCGCTGCACGCGGGAATTGTCGCGGAAGTCGCGGTGCTGCAGAATTTGCTGAATGCGTCAGTGGAGGAATTGCGGAAACTGACGGCTACACCGGGGACCGTAAACTGACGTCTTGCAACCGAAGGTTATTTGGCGAGAGGCCGCGTTCCGACGCTGCCATTTTCCGCAAAGAATATTTTTTCTACGGGCTGGCCAAACACGGCCGCTATCTTGAAAGCGAGAGGCAGGCTGGGATCGTATCTCTCAGTCTCGATCGCGTTCACTGTCTGGCGGGAAACACCTAGCTTCTCTGCCAATTCAGCCTGCGTGATGTCGTGCCGGGCGCGCAGGACGCGCAGTTCGTTTTTCACCTAGTACCGCCGCGACGCGAAATAGCGGTAGAGGTCCTTGACCAACCCCAGCACGACCGCCACTAGAAGGAATGGGACCCAAAACAGCAGCTTGGGATCAAACGGCCAATGCAGAGAAACTGCATAGCCGATGCCGGCTAGCCACAACGCCGCCAGCAGACCAATCGAGTATGCCCAAGCCATGCCTTCCATTTCGATTCGTCGCGGCAGTTCGTCCAGACTCTTGAAGTACTTCCGCTTCTCCCATGCGTAATACGTGCATGCGGCTGCGAGGACGAAGAGGGCAATCTCCGCAGTAATCCGTTTTGGATAGATACGTGCCGACATTACGGACACGAATACGAGTGCTCCAACGATCTTGTTGCGTACGACCAGTCGGCGCTCGGCGGTGGTCTGAGTAGCAAACGTGCCGCGCAGCAACATGTCGGATACCGGCCAGCGAGATTTGTTCTTCGAATTATTTGGCATGCAAGAATCCTCCCTAAACTGCAATGTAAATTACGCTTTACATATTATCAAGCGATCTTTACATTGACAAACGAGAGGCTTTTGCGGGGAAACCGCTAGGGAATTGCCTCTACACCGCGACTGTAACTGAGGTCTCGGTTCGCGTGACGGGGCGGTAGAGCGTGTCCCGCTCGATGGGCTCGCGGCCGGCGGCGCGGATCAGGCGCTCCAGCTCTTCGCGGCGCATGCCTTGCGGGGTGGTCGCGCCGGCGTCGTGATAAATCTTTTCCTCGATCACGGTGCCGTCCATGTCGTCGGCGCCGAAGCGCAGGGAGATTTGCGCCATCTTGGCGCTGACCATCTGCCAGTACGATTTAATGTGCGGGAAGTT
>JBEKWZ010000801.1:0-2826 GCA_049512555.1 Candidatus Sulfotelmatobacter sp.
ATTGTTGCAATCACTGTTCCGGTGCATAGGGCACCGCTATAGTCCTCTCCCACCGTAGATGGCATTTGACAGTCTTTGTTCTGCACGACACGTGGCCAATTCGTCTCTTTTATCGCAGTTGCCAGTTCCGGAAATTCGTCACGGTCGACGCGCGCTGCGCCCACAATCTCCAGCACTCCTTTTGTCTGCTGCACCGGTGGAGTCAAAGGTCCCGATACATGCGCAGCGCTCGCAGTCGGGAATAGAAAACTGATTTCGCGAGTTTCATGGTGAATGCCCGGATCACCGTAAACTGGCCCGGCAAAGGCTTCAGTAGGCGTCGCGATGACGGTGCGCTCCACGCGGGTCAACGTAAGATCCCCGATGACCTGCAATTTGCCGTCCCCTGTCCTCACAATGCGCGTGGATTTGAACGTCAGAAGGGTCTGATCGCTGGTGTCGGGAACGTAGCCGGCCGGCAGGGCACCCTCAGGACTCAGTGCATGCCCCCAGTTTTCATCCGCAGGATAGATACTTAGATCAAAGAATGAGGTGTCCAGATCGTTTGCATCCAACTTTACTTTCCCGGTTACGCGTGCGACGGTGGTGTTCAGTGATTCTGAATTCGCTTTAGAGCTCTGAGACAATCGGGCAATGGATCGGCTAGAGTCAATTCGCCAGGTATCGCTGGCAAGGGCTAGAGAAGTAACGAAGAAAGCTGCGGATGCAAACGTTATAGCTCGATATTTCATGTTGCGTCCCTACCAATTCTCGTTTTGATCCGATTCTCAAACAGCGCGGCGCGGCTTTCTTGCGCTCGCGTGTTGGGGAGCATTCGCACTCTGCCACTGTTGACAGATCTGCACGCTTTATCCCCGAACTGATTTTCGTTCACCAGACACTCTTTGAAACACCGCCAACCCTACGGTTTTCGTTTAGACCAGCGAAACAAGTAGGCCGCCCCGGTGAAAGGGACGGCCTTTCGTCGCTTTCAGAATGCTTTTCTTCTCTTCCATCGCTGACGGCTCGTAGGGCCGCAACAATCGAGCCCACAATACAAGAACCGATTAGTAAAGGCAGAGCGCTCAAGAATAAACCTCCCAGCAACTCAACAATGCTTGCCAACATTCGCAGGTCCTCCATCTCCAGTGGCGTGTGTGTCCGAAGCTCGCGTATTCATGGAATAGGCGCACCGACCGCTCGTGGAGCCTTGAAAACCAGCTTGCCTCTCACTGGAGATAACCAAAGTGTTGATCTTTTATTCCACACTGCCCGGGCCTAGTAAGTCGGTTTCGCGACGCATAGCCGCCGAGACTGATCTATTTGCGAGAATCGCGGAAAATCTCGGGAATATTCCCTTCGGTCGCGCGTTCTTACTAACAGAAGTACACAGCGTAGAGGTAAGTCACCATGCTAGACGACTGGAATGAGCGCGATGAGGCGGTGGCGGCCGGGTCGATTTGCCCGGTTCCCGACTGCGGCGCATTGGTAGTTTCCTACCGGCCACCGGAACGCACGGCATCCAACAATGCCAGATCGTGGTGTGAGTTCAGGTGTCTGCACTGCGGTATCGACTTTAGCGTCCCCGAAGATGAACTGATCTTCCAGTCGGTTCCGAAGGAATGGCTATTTGCGAGAGTCCAAGCCGCATAGCCGGAGGAGCGCTAAAGAGTGACTCGCAAACTGACTTCCGCGATCTGGCGCCCGCGAAGTTGTAAAAGGAATCGAGCTGGGCATAACTAACTCTTCGAAGCCTGCCGACGATTGATCGTCCTGGGAGTGCGGCCGAATCGGAGCATCCCTTGTGAGCCATGTCCAATGCACTTCATCTGCCTTGTCTCGAATCAGTTTGAGCCCACAGTCCCAACTAGGCTGATTTTTTGTCTGCGCAAAACTCAATGACCTTTCCGCACTGTAGCTGAGGAGCCCACTTCAATGGCGTTCGGAGGTTCTTCGGTAATCACCTTTGCCATGACGATCTCTTCGAATCTTGTACTCTCTTCCCAATCTGACGCACCTGTCCTCAGACGTCAATTCACTGAGGCTTTTCTCTCTCTTCCCGGTTCGCTGCTTGTCAAGTAATTGATGGCAGATGAATTAACTTGCAGATTTTTGGCTGGTCTGACGCTGGGATCTGTCGCTGGGGTCTATAGAGAAGTGCTAGACTTCCGTGCAAAGCCCAAGGGCGCTATGGAATCGTCGCCGCCTAAGTCCGTCGTGCGATTCGGAACTTACCAGGTTTCTCTCCAGTCGGGCGAAGTGCGCAAGGCGGGTTTGCGGATCAGAGTGCAGCAGCAGCCGATGAAGCTGCTGGAGATTCTACTGGAACATCCGGGAGAAGTCGTCACCCGTGAGGAATTGCGCAGCCGAGTCTGGCCGAACGAAAGTTTTGGTGATTTCGATCAGGCTCTCAATATCGCTGTGGGGAAGCTGCGAAGTGCCTTGGAGGACTCGGCTGAGAATCCGCGATTCATCGAGACTCTTCCAAAACGCGGCTACCGCTTTATTGCGAACGTGTCAGTTCTCGAGGCAGACGCCCGCCCAGAAAGACCGGAATCGGTGGCTGGAGATCCGCCTGGGTCCCAAGAAAAGAAGACAGAGCCTGGGCTTACGCTCCAAGTCGCCGGGTTGGCGGTTGCACCGGAGCGCCGGCTGTGGGCCACGGGCGGCATCGTCGCCCTGGCGCTCATCCTGAGTTTGGCGATTCTCTCCGCCTGGCTCTTTCGTTCGCGTGGCCCTGCGCTCGCGGGCATCCGATCCTTAGCAGTGCTTCCGCTGGAAAATCTTTCTGGTGACCCTTCCCAGAATTACTTCGCGGACGGCATGACGGATGAGTTGATCACGGAC
>JBEKWZ010000802.1:0-2823 GCA_049512555.1 Candidatus Sulfotelmatobacter sp.
GTGCAATACCGAGACAGTCCCGCTGCGCTCCTCGTCGAACAGCCGGGCGTCACCCTGGATGGATCGGTCACCGGCGCACGCACGGACCAGAGCCGCGTCACCGTGGACGGTCTCGACGTGAACGACTATGCTACCGGTCAATTTGGCGCAATTGTCGCCAGCGCTCCGGTGGACTCAGTCCAGGAATTCCGTGGAGTCTCCGGCGGTTTTCTTTCCAATGAAGCGGGCGGAGGCGGAGGCCAGTATGAACTGGTGACGAAGAGCGGCACCAACTCGTTCCACGGTTCGCTGTCGGAGTACCACCGCGACCGTGGCCTCGAAGCCGACGAATGGTTCAACAACAACGCTGTGCCTCAGGTACCGAGGTCGCCCCTCAACCGGAACCAGTTCGGCGGCACCATCGGTGGGCCAGCCATCAAAGACAAGCTGTTCTTCTTTTTCAACTACTACGCACGTCGCGACATTGAAGCTGGCCAACAGGACCGGACCGTTCCGATGGATTCTTACAGGAACGAGACTATTACGTACTACAACGACGCCGGTGCGAATACAACTGGAACCTTGAACGCGGCGCAGGTGGCTTTGATGGATCCCTTGGGAATCGGCTTCAATCCCTCACTGTTCGACCCCACCACCGGCCTGTTCGCCACGCGCTATCCGCACGCCAATGACTTTTCCGGCCAGCGGGGAGATCTGATCAATACCGCCGGATTCCTCTTTAACGCGCCCACTAAGTATTCCGAGGACCTTTATGTCGAGAGGGTGGATTACAACCTGAACGACAAGATGAAGCTTTACGGGGTGGGGCACGTTGCCCGAACCAACGCCACTGAAAATGCAATTCAGTTTCCCGGCGATCCGCTCACATCTCCGTTCTTCGATCGAAGCTATTCCTACGTTGGGGGACTCGACTGGACCCTCAACAACAGGATGGTGAACCAGGCTTCGTACGGAGAGGTGTATGAAAGCTACAACTTCCCCAACACTTATAATCCGACGGGCTCGACCCAATACGGCGCGATCGGCGGGACCGGCGCTGGAGGAGCAATTCTTACAGGCCCTTATGCCAGTGCCATCAATCAGCAGGGGCGAACCTACCCCATCCCGGTCATTCGTGACGACTTCAGTTGGGACAAGGGCAAGCATAGCTTCCGGTTTGGCGGAACGTTCAAATGGCTGACCCCTGGCGGATATACCGTCCTGGACTACGACTCACCGACCATCGGCCTGGGGGGCAACATGCCGAATCTGGATTCCACGTTGCGGCCCGCCGATATCTGCACGTCGGCGTCCAGCACGCCATGCAACACCAGCGCGGTCGGGCGATACGATCCCGTTTTCGCGCTTGCGCTCGCTCCGTATACGGCGGTCAGTTCCACTTTCAACTACAACGCCCAGGGCACCGCATTTGCTCAGGGCGTGGGCTCGCGAACGCAGTATCGCTACTACGAGACGGAACTTTATTTCGGGGATACTTGGAAGCTTACGCCCAAGCTGACTCTCTCCTACGGACTGCGCTGGGTGAATTACACTGTGCCGTATGAAAGACACGGCATTGAATCCGTGCAGAGCACCGACTTCAACAGCTACTTCGCCGCGCGTATCGCGCAGAGTGCGGCCAGCGAGTCGGGCAACCTGGCGGTGCCGTTGATCTCCTATAATCTCGGCGGCAAGGCCAACCATGCGCCGGGTTATTTCAACCCTACTAACAAGAATTTCGGCCCCAGGATTGCCGCCGCCTATCAATTCGACTCGAAAACGGTGTTCAACGCCGGCGCAGCTGTTCTGTTCGATCAGACCGTCGTCAACGCAGTGCAGTATCAGCAATCGCAGTACTCGTATCTATTCCAGGCGAGCCAGACCAACGACTTGGGAGTGTCGAACGATCCGGAAGCCACGCTGGGGCCGACCTCGGGCGGAGGTGCTGTGAGGTTCAGCGGTCTGAGCAGTCCACCCGCGTTCCCCACCCCGCCCGTGATTACGCGGCCCTTTTACCCCTTCGTTGCGGGCTCAGGATCAAGTGCGGTTCCGTTTGGCTTGGCCAATGGTCTAGCCTTCAACGAGAGCATTGATCCCCACCTGAAAACTCCCTACAACATTCAGTTCAACTTTGGCTTTGAACGCCAGATTCGTGGAGGGTTCCTTCTGAAGGCCAGTTACGTGGGCCGGTTGGGCCGGCGGCTGCTCTCGCAGGTGGACGCCGAGCAACTGATCGAATTCAGAGATCCTGCGTCGGGCCAGCTCATGTCGAACGCGTTTGCGAACATCACGACGGCGCTTCGCCAGGGCGCGGATCCGGCGAATGTCCCGGCGCAGCTCTGGTACGAGAACCAACTGGGGCCGGGGTTCGGCCAATCCATCGGCTTCCCGAACAACACGTCTGTGGTTACCTACTTCCTGACTCCTTACGTGGCCCGCGGCGATTTCGCAGATACGACGGAAGCCCTTTCGCTGTTCGGGCTTCTACCTCCGAACGTCGGCATGGCGTCTCAATTCTCCGAGAACACGTTTTATAACAACGAGGGAAACTCGAGCTATAACGGGATGCTGGCCACGCTGCACAAGAACACCGGCTACGGCTTGCAGTTCGACTTGAACTACACCTGGTCGCACTCGATCGACAACGTCTCAGTGATCGCCAACGCGCCGGCCATCGGCGGGTATGGCTTTATCTGTGACCAGTTGCGGCAGCGGGAGTGCCGTGGCAACTCCGACTTCGATGCGACCCAGTATTTCAACGGCAACTTCATTTATGAACTGCCGGTGGGCAAGGGGAAGATGATCGCGTCGGGTGCGCCGCGCTGGCTCAACGAGATTGTCGGC
>JBEKWZ010000803.1:0-2823 GCA_049512555.1 Candidatus Sulfotelmatobacter sp.
GCCTGTTCGTAAGCGGCAGCCGCCTCGGAAGCGCGGCCTGACTCTTCCAGCAACATGCCCTTGAGCTTAATGGCCTGCGCGAAATCCGGACGCTGCTCCAGCAGGTTGAGAACGAGATTCATCGCCCCTTGCCGGTCGCCGTGCTCGTTGAGACTGAGCGCCTGGCGAAGTTGCGGCATCAGAGAAGCCTCGGAAGGATGGCCGTTCTGCGCCTGAAGCGCCGCTCCTCCCGTGGCAAATAGCGCCGCCAAGAACACGATCGCGCGAACGTGATTCGCTACCCAAGTATGGGCTATCAATTGCGGCAGGTCCTGGTCAGAGTCGCGGAGCATTTACAAGGAGCTTCCGACGGCGACCAACAAAAGTCAACATGCGAACGAATGTGGATTCAGTCTGTCACCCGCCCCCACACGGGCAAGCGCGCTTCTTACCAGCTCACGGAAATATTACCCACACCACTGCTGGGGACGCCGTAGGAATGCGAAATGCCTTCTGGAACGATAGTGCCATCTGACAGCACCTGGAAGAATGTGAACTGAATCTGTGCACCGGCCGGCACAGATGCATCGATGAACCACGACGTTGTCGACGCTGGCACAGCCAGGAGTGGCCCGACGGCCGAGCTCGCGCTCTGAACGTCGTTCCCCAACTCGAAAACATTCCCGGTGACGTACAAGGAAGCGCCAGCGGGCAGCGAAACATTATTGACCGTGAAAGTTACAGGAACTTGACCGCCCGTGAGAACAGTCAACGGCAGGGCGTTGGAGGTTGCTCCGCCGCTCGCCTGCACGCTGACGTTGTAAGAGCCGGGCTGGACCGAAGGGACGACGAATGTAACGGACGAAGTAGACCAGGACTGCACCGAAGATGCTGTTGTCCCCACGAGAACCGTGCCCTGAGATCCAAACCCATCGCCGCCTACGGTTGCAGTCAGTCCAGCTTGCCCGACGCGCGGGCCCAAGGATCCTAATTCTGGCGTTGTGGCTGGAGCGGACGATTGCCACACCGAAACCGTGTTCGCTGCCAAGCTGAAGGCCGTGACCGGATTATTTCCGCCCGCCCCCGCGTTTACCTGGATCGAAAATCCGCCCATCAAGCCGCTCAGATAATCAGTGTAAGAGCCGGGCGCGAGGGAGGTGTATAAACCAGAAATGTTGTAGGCGGCGTTCTGGCTCTTGTTCACGGCAATGAGTACAACATCGTTGAAGAACTGCCGCTCCATAATGTAGACGTCGCTGTTGATCCAGCGTTGCAGCGACGTGCCGTAGGCCAGCGCCGGATTCGTTTGCCGCAAGTTCGCCATCTGATCGACAAGTTCGTAAGCGGTTGTCGTGGTATTGAACGAGGACATCCAGAGCCGGTTATATGGAACGTTTCCACCACCGGTATCGTTGTGAAGATATTGCTCATCGCCGTAGAGCACCACCGGGATTCCTCGGCAGGCCAGTTGCAGTGCCAGCGCTTCATTCAGCAGGTTCTGATTGTTGTTAAGGCTGAGCAGCCGCGCGAGATCGTGGCTGTCGACAAACGTCACCAGGTCGTTGGGAGAAACAAAGTCACTGTCCTCCTGGCTGATCGTGTCGTCGATTTCATGGAAGTCGCCGTTGTTGGCGAACACGTCGCGCATCGCATTTGCCAGAGAAAAATCCAGCAGTGGAATCCCGCTGCGGTTGGAAAACCGGACGGAGTTGGAGTAGGTTGGATCACTGGTCCCGCCCAGATCCCACTCTCCGTAGAGGAACGTCGGCCCGCCAGTAAATGCCGAATTGGCCAGCGTGTATTGCCAGCCCCAGGTGACGTCCTTTACTGCGTCTAAGCGAAACCCATCCGTTCCGTGTTGCATGAACTGCGCGAGCGCGCTCTTGAGGTAGCCATCGACCTGGGTATTCTCCTGGTTCAGGTCGGCCAGATCGACCAGCGTGTAGTACTGCAGCTGAAAAGGATCGTTGAAATTCGTGATGGTCGGATTATGGTGAAAAAGATTGTTGGGTGCCGCAGGGTCATTCTGATAACTGGCGAATGGCTGGCCCTGGTCAAGGAGCGCCCCGAACTCGCCGCCATCGTTGGGATTGCTGTCGTTAGCGGCGAAATCCACAATCACCCGGATCCCGTTCTGGTGGGCAGCGGTGATCAGGTTGTCGAACGCGGCCCAGGTGTTGTTGACGTCGCCGAAGTGTTCTTCGATCTGTTGCATGTCGCGCGCCCAATAGCCGTGGTAGGGGGCGTAGGAGGTTCCGCTTAGATTGGCGAGCACGTCGATATTGTCCACAGGCGGCGAGATCCAGATCGCCGTGACGCCCATGCCCGCCAGATAAGTCATCTGCTGCTGAATCCCTGCCAGGTCTCCGCCCCAGTAATCTTGCCAGTTGGTTTTCGTGGAGTCGTACAAGCCCGGGCTCTGCGGTGGATTGTTGTTGCTGGCGTCGCCGTCAAAGAAGCGGTCGGTCACGATCTGATAGATGACTTGCTTCTTGAAATCCTGCGCTGGACGGTTGACCGCCGCGCCGCTGGTGGTTAGAGCGAGTGGAGCGCTGTTGGAGAGCGCGCCGCTGGTTCCGGCAAAGGTCAGATTATAGTTTCCTCGCGGCACAGTGTTGGCAACGGTGAAGGTGACCGCCTGGCTGCTGTCAGCGTTGATGGAGAACGGAACCGCAGGCGAGGCAGTGACTCCGGCAGGAAGCTCTTGCAAGCTAACGCTGACCGTTCCCTGAAAGCCGTTCACAGCCTGTACGCTGAGTTGAACCGGCGTGCTCGTGGAACCTTGCGAAACCAGCACCGCACCGGGAGCCGCGGCGAGAGTGAAACTCTGCTGTGGAGGAGGTG
>JBEKWZ010000804.1:0-2817 GCA_049512555.1 Candidatus Sulfotelmatobacter sp.
AAGATGGGAATGCCTTGGGCAGGGCCGATCTGCTCGGCTCGCTCGTCGCTGGTTTTGATGGGCTTGCCGACAACGACATCAAGAATGTTCATGGGAGATAAGGTTCCAGTGGAAAGTTCAGGGCCGGAAAACAAAATCGTGCCACGTGCAAATCTGGGCACAGGCAATTGTTTTAAAGCTTGTTGGCTAGAGCTGTCAGCTAAAGTTTGTTCAGTCCGTCCAGCGCGGCGACTTTGTAAGCTTCCGCCAGCGTGGGATAGTTAAACACCGCATCGCGGAAATATTCAATGGTCGCATCCAGCGCGAGCACAGTCTGGCCGATGTGAACGATCTCAGCCGCGCGATCGCCGATCACGTGGACCCCCAGCAGCTTCAGCGTATCCGGGTCGAAAATCAGTTTCAGCAGGCCTTGTTCGTCGCCCAGCATCTGTCCCTTGGCCAGTTCCGCGTAGCGAGCCAGTCCAACTTCGTAGGGAACTTTTTTCTGGGTCAACTGCTCTTCCGTGTACCCGACCATGGAGATCTCAGGAATCGTGTAGATGCCGTAGGGAATCAGGTTCGACGGCATTTTCCCGGGAGTTCCAAACATGTGGCAGCTGGCCAGTCGGCCCTGCTCCATGGAAGTGCTGGCCAGGGCGGGAAATCCAATCACATCCCCCGCGGCGTAAATGTGAGGCACCGCGGTTTGAAAATGTTCATTGACGATCAGCTTCCCCCGCCCGTCCGACGACAGTCCTGCGGCCTCGATATTGAGCAGGTCACTGTTCGCCTGCCGCCCGATGGTGTAGAGCAAGCCTTGGCCGTGAACATTCTTGCCGCTTTCGAGCTTGGCAAACACGCGGTCCCGGGCGTCATCCAGCCCGACCGAAACCACTTTTTCTCCCAGCCGAAGAACCGTTCCCAGTTGCCGCAACTGGAAGCACAGGCTCTCAATGATTTCCCGGTCGACGAAATCCAGCAGGATCGGCCGCTGGTCGAGAAGCGTAACTTTCACCCCCAGCGCGGCGAACATGGAAGCGTATTCCAGCCCGATGATTCCCGCGCCCACCACCACCAGATCGCGCGGAACTTCTTCCAGACAGTGCACCTGATCGGAATCGAAGATGCGCTTGCCGTCGATGGGAATATCGTCGCTATGGGCCGGCCTGGTGCCGCAGGCAATCATGATGTGTTGGCCCCGCAGTAGTTGGGAGCCGTCATCCGCCCTGACTTCAATGGTATGAGGATCGAGGAAGCGGGCGTCGCCTTCGCAGGTCGTCACGAAGTTCCGCCGGAGTTGCGCCTTGATCACCTCGACCTCTCGCAGCATTACGGCTTGCGCGCGAAAAGTCAGGTCCGACATGGCTATGCGATCTTTGAGCACGTAGCCGCGCCCGTAGAACGTGCGCTGGCGAAAGCCGCTCAAGTAGAGAACCGCTTCGCGCAAAGTCTTGCTCGGAATGGTCCCGGTATGAACACAGACGCCGCCCATAGTCCGTTTCCGGTCAATAATGGCGACCTTCTTGCGCATCTTGGCCGCGCAGATGGCGGCCTTCTGGCCGGCCGGCCCGCTTCCAATCACCACCAGGTCATATTCGTTGCTTTCCATCATTGGCACATCCAAAACATTTCAGGATTGCGAATCGTCCTGCTGACCGCTGCCTGAATGTCCAGCTAAAACGTCTGAACGCCTGCTTGAACCTTTCGATAACGGTCGCCCACTTTGCCCGGCCGTTTTTGGTATCCCGAGAAACTATCATTAACCTCCTCGGGAACAGAAGAGGATTGTGGAGTGTAACAGTCTATTTACAAATCGGCGAAAACGGCTGGGAGTTTAGCTTTCTGCGGGGCCAATTCTGAGAAGGATGATCCGTATCAGGGCATCGTTTTAGCGATGCCGCGAAGGGCTTGAGAAGTGAGCGGCTTCAGCCGTCGAGCTTGCCTTGACAGCGGCTAAAGCCTTGGTGTGAACTGCGCGACGGTGTGGCATGCCTGAAGGCATGCCCTGATGCGAACCCTCTTCTCAAAACTGCGGCCCTGCCAGGATTTCTCCGTTCTTACGTGATTGAAGTCACAGACCAAACCACCGATCCGGCGCATGTTTGCATTTCAGGTCAGAAGCGGACCGCGAATGCAACCAGCCTACAGGCTCAGCCGTCGAAAATTCCTGCAAGCCGCCATCGTCGCCGCGGCCGCAGCCGGATCGGGCATGGGCTGCGCCGCCGGCAGGAGTCCGTGGAGGTTTCTGACAGTCGATGAAGCCAGAACGCTGGCCGCAATTTGCGATCAGATTATTCCTCCGGATGAACATCCCGGTGCAGCCTGGGCCGGCGTCGTGAATTACATCGACCGCCAACTCTGCGGCCCGCTCCGTCACCTCAGGAATTCCTATCGCACGGGAATTGCCGCCGTCGACAAAAGCAGCCGGGTACTCTACGGCGCGAATTTCGCGGTTCTGGCCGAGACCAAGCAAGTTGAACTGCTGCGCCTGATGGAACAAGGACGAGCGCCGAGCGAGGCGTGGCAGCAGATTTCTTCCGTCGGATTCTTTGGGCTCCTGGTGGATCAAACGATGCAGGGTTTTTATGGTGATCCTCGCCACGGCGGCAACCGAGAGGGAATCAGCTGGAAGATGATGGGCATACCCTATCCGCCCATCCGCGGCCGGCTGCACTATGACGTCAACCTGCCCAACGTCAAAAATGACGTGAACCAGTCGCAGCGTACAGCAAATGCTTCGGTCGTGGATTCGAAGGTCAAGTAAATGGCGCTCAAACACGTTAACGCCGTGGTGGTGGGTGCGGGAGCGGGCGGAGGCATTGTCGCCAAAGAGCTCGC
>JBEKWZ010000805.1:0-2816 GCA_049512555.1 Candidatus Sulfotelmatobacter sp.
ACAAGCCGCGATAGTTTTTTTCGGGGAGCCGTGGATGGCGGTTGGCGCGCGTGTTGTATTCCGCGTGCGCCGGCTGGTGCGTGGGCATTGATATCGCGCGGCATTGATATCGCGCCAGATCGTTCACGAACGGCACGTTTCGCGGACGGCGCGTTGCCTCTTCAGTGCTTCTTCAGGCGCGCATCCTCCTGTTTTTCTTTTTGCTGGTCGAGCAGCAGCTCGGCCGCGACCAGGTCTTCCAGGGCGCAACCCACGCTTTTGAAGACGGTGATCTCTTCCGGGCTGCGTCTTCCCTGCTTTTTTCCGCTGATCAATTCGTGAAGATCGGCGGCGACGTGGTCGCGTGCGATCGCACCTTCCTGCAGAGGAATGAACAGCTCGCCCACTTCGGCCGCCGTCGTGTAGGTATCGACCACGACGCGGGAGCGCGCAATCGCGTAGGTGTCCACCTCGCGGGTCTGTGGGCGAAACGCGCCCACCAGATTGAGATGGGTTCCGGGCCGCAGGTCGCGACCGTCAAACAGCGGACCGGAGTTCGAAGTGCAAGTGCAGATCACATCAGACTGGGCGGCACAATTCCGCGCGTCGGCGGCGGTGATGCTTAGGTCGGGCAATTGCGCGGCGACCTTCTGGACAAATGCGGCGGAGCGGGCAGAGTTGCGTCCGCAGACGAGCACGCGCTCAATGTTGCGGGCCAGCGGAAGTACCGCCAGATGAGCCAGAGCCAACCGTCCAGTGCCGAAGATGCCGAGGGTGGAAGCATCGGGCCGAGCCAGAAACTTGGTGGCAACCGCGGAAGTTGCGGCGGTACGCAGATCGGTGAGGTAGTTGGCGGCAATGGTGAGGCGCGGTTGTGCGGTCTCGGGATCGAGCAGCAGATATGTGGCCTGGATGCGGCCCTCAGCCAGAGCAGTGCTGTCGTCCGCGGCAGAAATATCTTGGTCGCGCACCTGGTCCTGATCTTGAACCTGATCTTGATCTCGGACCAGGATCAGCTTCATGCCGAGCGTGCCGGCGGCTCCGTCGTAACAGGACATGGCCAGAAAAATGCCGTGGGCTAGTTCGACGTGGGTGCGCGGCGGCAGGCTGATGGAAGGATAACGATCGCGAAACGCGGCCTCCAGCGCGGCACAGAGCTGCACCGGATGGAGCATGCGGCGAACTTCGGCTTCGCTGAGATAGCGGTCGGGCATGAGATGAAACGCCGGGCGGATTGATTTTACAGAAAATCGGAGAAACATTTTCGGGGAACCATTTCACGGAGGACGGTGTCTACCACCTCAAGTTCCCGGGGCCGACCGAAGATCAAATTCAAGGAGCGCTTATGAAAATGCGGCTAGTCGCGTTGGGTGTGGTAATTTGCGTTGCGCTGGTGGCGTCCGGACGTCCGCATGCCCGTGTGTCGACGGCGAACCTGAACTCGGTAAGCATGATGTCGACGAACATGCTCTCGGCAAACATGCTCTCGACGAACATGGGCGAAGACGACTTCCGCAAGCTGGAGCAGGCGTGGCTTGACGCTGCGTCGGTTCCGGACTTGCCGGCGCTGCGAAGAATGTTTTCCGATGACTTCATGGGGACGTCGTTCGGCGCTGGCGTGCTGGGCAAGAACGACGTGGTGCCGCCCAGCGGATCGACCGCAGTTCACATGCCGAAATGCGTGCTGAAGGATTCGACGGTGAAAATCTTCGGCGACACGGCGGTGCTGATGGGCGAAGTGGAGATGCAGGTTCCGCAAAAGACCGAGGCGATCCTCATGACCACGGTGTTTCAGAAGCACGGTGAGGATTGGCAGGTGATTGCAGTGCACATGTCGAAAGCGTCGGAGGGACAGTCGTAGTCGCGGTTCGCGGAGTCAACGCAGCAGTTTTTCTTTCGCCCCCTCTGGGGCTTGTGATTTTGCATTCTCCACTCACGGCTTTCGCCGTGGGCTGCATTCTTTCGCCGCTTTGCGGCTGAAGGCGCGCCCTTTCAAATCTTTCCTGATACAGGGTTTTCGAATCGTCCATCGTTGAGGCTTCATCCCACCTCTGCTCTAGGGGTTTCGGCTTTCATCGGGTAAGATACTTCCGCTGCGCAAGACTCAGCAGGCAGTGGCTAAAGCCCGTCGTTCTTCGCGGCACTGTGCGGCACGGCTAAAGCCGTGCCCTTCCACGAAAACCTTATCAAACATGAATCGTGAATATCACAAGGCTTACAGCCAGGAACTGCATCGGGACATGGAGGCGCTGGTTTACGGGCATGCGGGGATTCCGCTGCTGGTGTTCCCGACCTCGATGGGGAAATTTTTTGAGTATGAAGACCGGGGAATGATTGGGGTGCTTGCGCCGAAAATTGAGCGCGGCGAACTGCAGGTGTTTTGCCCGGACGGCGTCGATACAGAGAGCTGGTACAACAAGGGCGTGCATCCGCGGGTGCGCGTGCTGCGGCACTTGCAGTATGAACGCTACATTCTGCATGAGTTTTTGCCGTTCATCCGGTGGAAGAATCCAGCGTGGCAGCTGGCGGTTACGGGGTGCAGCTTTGGCGGATATCACACGGTGAATTTTGCGCTGAAGCATCCCGATGTGGTGACGCATTGCGTGAGCATGAGTGGGGCGTTCGATATCCACCAGTTTCTGGATGGGTATTACGACAATGATTGTTATTTCAATAATCCTCCGGACTTCATTCCGAATATGACGGACGACTGGTTCCTGAGCCGCTACCGGCAGATGAAGATTGTGCTGGGATCGGCGGATTGGGACATGTGCCTGGACCAGAACGTGAAATTTTCGGCGATTCTGAATGGGAAAGCGATTCCGCACTGGCTGGAC
>JBEKWZ010000806.1:0-2813 GCA_049512555.1 Candidatus Sulfotelmatobacter sp.
AAGCGGAGACGTCTACATTGCCGACACCGGCCACGGCAGAATCCTGATCGAGAGGCCGTCGGGAGGAAGCTATATCGAAACCGCGCTCACCTACGCCAGCAACTTTGCTCAGATCACCGGCATCGCCGTGGATTCCAGCGGCAATATCTATGTGAGCGACATCGATAATAACGCTGTCTACGCGGAAACATATTCCGCCGGAAGTTATACGCCGAGCACGATCGCGACCAGCGGCCTCTCCTATCCATACGATATTGCCGTGGATGCGTCCGGCAATCTTTACATCAGCGACTTCTCCAACGACCGAATTGTATTGGAAACGAATAATTCGGGCTCGTATACGCAGAGCGTCGTGCCGACCGCGACACTTGGCGGACCCCTGGGGATAGCCATAGGCGCAGGTAGCCTGTATATCGCTGACACCTTCGGCCAAAATATCAAGGAACTACAGTGGTCGGCTGGTAATTTCGGGCCCCTGAATGTGAACTCCCCTGCCGGGCCGGTCAATATGCTTTTTCAGTTCCACGGGTCTTCCGGAACATTGTCGTTGACGGGTACGCAGGTGCTGACTGGAGGCGCTACCGGGCTGGATTACACCGACGCGGGCTCGGGAAACTGCTCGACCTCGACTCCTTACAGCCCAGGCGACTTCTGCTGGGTAGACGTGAATTTCACCCCCCAATATCCAGGCACAAGGATGGGAGCAGCCCAACTGCTTGGCACGAGCGGAGCTGTGCTTGCCAACGGTTACGTCACTGGCATGGGAATGGGTCCGCAGATCAATTACTTTTACCCAGGGGAATTTTTCGAATATTACGTAATGCGCGTCGCCGGCTCATTCTCTCCCTATGACCTGACCAATCCCTTTGGCGCAGCGGTGGACTACAGCGGCAATGTCTATGTTGTCGACTACAACCTTAACGCCGTCTACAAAGAGACGCTGTCGGCAGGCACCTATACGCAGAGTACGGTTGCCACAGGCTTGAACAATCCCGAAGGGGTGGCGGTCGATGGCGCCGGAAACGTGTATGTCTGCGATAGCGGAAACAACCAGATTTTGCTGGAAACAAATTCAGGCGGAAGCTGGATCCAGTCGGCGATTGCAACCGGTCTCAACTTTCCCACCGGCGTGGCCGTCGATGCCCTGGGCAACGTCTATTTCTCCAGCTTCAACGACGGAGCGGTCTACGAAATCACGCAGTCTGGAGGCGTTTACTCCTCGCCGGCTACCCTGGTCACGGGCCTGCTTCAGCCCAGGAAGTTCGCGCTCGATGCCAGCGGGAACCTTTATATCGCCGACACAGGCAACAGCCGCGTCGTCAAGGAGACGCTCTCCGGAGGCAGCTACACGCAGTCGGTGATCGGAAGCGGAATGGAATATCCCTACGCCGTTGCGGTGGCTGCCGATGGCACCGTCTTTGTCGCCGACACGAACCATAGTCAGATTCTTGCGGAAACCTGGTCGAACGGCAGCTATACCCAGTCGGTGTGGATTCCCGGTCCTCCGGCTTACGACCTTCAGGTGGATCAGATGGGCAACCTGATTTTCCCCGATCCAGCCGATGCGACTGTGTTCCTTATCGACTTTGCGCTGGTGCCGCCCAGCATGTCATTTGCCAGCACCAACGTCGGCAGCACCAGTTCCGACAGCCCCCAGACGGTAACGATCACCAACGTCGGCAACCAGCCCCTGACCGCGACGACTCCGGGTCTTGTCGTCACTGGACCCAACTTTGTGCTGGTCGCCGGCTCGGGCACGCCGGAGGACTGTGGCGCCGGATTCTCCGCTGCTCCGCTTGCCCCGGGAGTCAGTTGCAATCTCAACATCAGCTTTGAGCCGCAGGCCGTGGGCGCTCTCGCCGGCACGGCCGTCTTCACCGATAACGCACTCAACGTCAGCTCCTCCAGCCAGACCATCCCGCTTCAGGGCACCGGCCTGCCACAGAGCCAGACCATCACGTTCGGGGCACTCTCGAATTTGATGCTGGGCAGCGCGCCCTTCACGCTGAGCGCAACCGCGTCCTCGAGCCTGCCGGTCGGCTTCTCCTCAACAACCACGTCGGTCTGCACGGTTTCGGGCAACACGGCCACGCTGGTTGCCGCCGGCACGTGCACCATTCAGGCGACGCAGGCGGGCAACGCCACCTATGCCGCCGCCACGCCCGTCAGCCAGAGCTTCCAGGTGACGCAGCCATCCCAAATGAGCCAGACCATCACCTTTGGGTCGCTCTCGGATATGGCGCTGGGCAGCGCGCCGGTTACCCTGAGCGCGACCGCGTCCTCGGGCCTGCCGATCAGCTTCGCTTCAACAACCACGTCGGTGTGCACGGTATCGGGCAGCACCTCCACACTGGTCGCCCTGGGCACGTGCACCATCCAGGCGACGCAGGCGGGGAATGCGACCTATGCCGCCGCCGCGCCCGTCAGCCAAAGCTTCCAGGTCGAGGCCGCGACATTCATCATGACCCCAACATCAACGAGTGCCACCGTAACCCGAGGAAAATCGGCCGTACTTACCGTCACGGTGACGCCGCAGGGTTCCTACACCAGCCCGATTAGCTTCTCCTGCAGCGGATTGCCCGCCGTGGCCGCGTGCTCCTTTAGCCCCGCTACGATCACTGCGGACGCGAACCCATCAAAAACTACACTCACGATCACGACCGCGCCTCAAAGTGAAAGTGCGCTTTTGATGCCGGGCCCGCTTGGCGACCGGCCGGGTCCGTTGAATGCAACCTGGCTGATGTTGCCCGGCATGCTGTTGGGGATGGTCGTGCTCGCGGCGCCCAAGCGCAGAAAACTCCTGAGCAGCTGCC
>JBEKWZ010000807.1:0-2807 GCA_049512555.1 Candidatus Sulfotelmatobacter sp.
TTTTGTGGTGCCCTCCCAGCACGTCCCAAATAGCGGTCTGCTGAATGGAACTGGAATTCACCACGGAGAGGCCGTGATAGGAATAATCCTTGCGGTTGCGGAATCCGTATACGCCCAGGGATCCAGGATCCTGGCTGGTGGACATGCACATCCAGGCGGGCACGGTAATGGGTGGAATCACGCTCTCCAGGCGACCATAGCAGCCGCGTTCCATCAGCGCCCGGATGTTGTTCAATCCAGCGTGGTGGAATAGAATCTCGGGAGCCGCACAATCCAGCCCAATGACAAGAGTCTTCACGTCATGCCTTCTTCAAACCGTTTAGGATGTTCGTCCCGCGCCCAGGGCAAGACTGGAAAAACTGCCAGCTTCGCTATTAAGGCATCAGACCACGACAGCACCCCTGGAGTCAAGTTCCGCAAGGTGGATTTAGTACTTGTGCCATACTACATAAGTCCAATGGCAGGTGATGTTTGCGGCCTGATAAGCAGCGCCTGGCGGGCGTCCGCATTTACAACTGCTTAACATTTTCGTTAACGGGACTGCCCTTCCGGGAGTCCGGAGAACGCGGCGGGGCGGTCCCAATTATCCGGCGCCGGACACGGGGCTGAAGCCCGCGCCGGCTGCAAGACCACCCTACAAAGCGCTAGTGCGGACTACGTAGTGGGCGGGTTGTAAATGCTCATCATCATCCAGCCGCGATACTGTTGCGGAGCCGAGATGTCCATGAGCACATCGATCGGCCCTACTTCGGGGGCCGGTGGACTTGTGTCGGAAATCTCCATGCTGTAGGCAAACGAGCCCTTCTCCGCCAGCACAAAAACGATCGGATTCAGGAAAAAGTAGTTGCCGTCGCTCAGCAATTGGGCGCTGCCCATCGCCGTAGAGTAACCGCCCAAGTCGTAGCTCACAACCTGCGTGACGGCCATGACGTCGGGGTTGTCGTTCACCGTGAATGCCATGCCGCGGCTGTCGCAGTCGTATTTCCCGCAGCCTGTAGAACCCAGTCCGAGAGGCGGCGCCGAAATTCTGGTGTTGCCGTTATCGAACAGCGTCCAGGGCCCGTTGCCACCGTTCTGGATGCCAACGTCGTGCTGGTGCGAATACCACGGCCAGGGATCGTTCCACGTGTTCGTGATCGTGAAGTCGCCGTTGGGCACCGCGGACGGCGGCCCCATACTCCATATAATGTGTCCGTCACCGGTATGGTCTGCGTAATCGATCCTGAAGACAAGGTCCTGGTGTCTCGACGACCAGATGAGATCGCCTGTCGTGTTGCCGTCCAGCGTCTTCGGCCAGTAATACAGGCTGTTGGCGTGCAGCCAGTCGTGCGCCTCCGGAGCGATGAAGTTGGGGTCCAGCAGGAAGACGGGCGGACAGCCGGGCGACTGGGCGTCGCACTTTTCACCCAAGGGAGCCGTGCGGGTGACCGGCAGTTGCGGGTAACCATTGCCCCCACCCTTCGGGTCGAATACGTCGAAATACCAGACTACCTGCCAGTCGGCATTGAGGACGATGATCATATCCCCGATGATGTCTTGGGGCAGAGTGCTGGTATCCGTTTGGGTGCCGGCCGGGAAAATTTTTTCCACGTCGATCAGGGCCGCGATGTAGCCATTCGGCAGCGTGGCGATGGCATCGTGGTGGAAGGCGCCGGTGCAAGCCGAGCCGATAGCCGCCGGCGGGGTAATCGCGGTGCATGGGCCGCCGTCGGTGGCTCCCAGCGTCAGCAGTTCCTGCTGGATCACGCCCATGTTGGTTTCGCGTACCACGTTGCCCGCCAGGTCGATCTGGCGCAGAAATTGTTCCTGGCCCACGGGCACGTTCGGATTCCAGGCTATATCGTCCTGCAAGGTAAGAGCGCCGCCGCCTGGGAGGGGCCGCGTGAGCACGTCGCTGTGCGTATCGTCGTTCGCGTAGTAATACCAGATAATGTTGCCGGCCTGGTCCGTCGCCACATCGGGATAAATCGTTCCCGTGCCAAACGTGATGAAGTTATGGAGCACCACCGGATACGTCGGGTCGGTGCCCGCGGAACTGGCTGTGATTTTGGGGAAGGGGACGCCTGTGGGCAGAGCGCTGGTCGTGAAATTGACCGCAGTGCCGTTTGTCGTTTTGCCGCCGGTGAGGGTTTCCGCGGACATGCTGTAAGTGGTGCTCGGGTACATGCCGCCCACTTCAAATGTCATGGGGACGGGGGGGTGGCAGGCTGCATAATTCGTATTCGCCGACGAGATGAGCACATCGCTCGTGGTTGTATAGACAACCCGCATCTGGCTTCCCGCGGCGCAGGAAGGCGCGCTGAACAAGGCTACCAGAGGGTTGGCGGTTTTTTCTACGTAGGGAGTGCTGCCGGTGACCACCGCATTGATCGAGAAGAGCATCGCTTTCGTAGCGCTCTGATTGGCTACGAAGTCTTTGGCGACCACCTGAATCTTATAATTGCCGTCGAGTGAGGTGGGCACCCACACGAAAGGCTGAGCCGTCCAAGTGCTGCCACTAAGCGTGCCGACGTTAAAGTCCTTAATCATCGTGAAGGTCGTCCCGCCCGGAGACTCGATGTTGAACTGAAAGGTCAGCGGACCGGGATTGGTGTCCGTAGCGGTGACCGTCCAGGTGATGGTCTTGCCGATCGGCTGCGGGGACGCATGCGATGGCGTCATCGACACAATGGTCACCGTGGCAAAGGCTGGCGCCGACAGCACGGCAAGCAGCCCCACAAATAACAACGGAGTTCTGTTTGGCATTTTCATGAAATCTCTCCCCTCAGTTAACAAAGCCCTGAAACACGTTCTGCCGCTTCCGCCAG
>JBEKWZ010000808.1:0-2805 GCA_049512555.1 Candidatus Sulfotelmatobacter sp.
GCAGCCTGCGGCCAGGCCGGCAGCGCCAGCTGCACCGCGGCACAAATCACCAACGTGAAGAGAAAAAAACTCGCGGCCCTATTCCGCAGGCGCGTAGTATCCCGTCCTGGCATACACCCGTAGAGGCGGCAATCCTTTCGGTGGCAGCAGCTTCACTTTTATCTTACGCCATTTGCCGTCGTGCATGACTTTGGCCGGACGGTACCCGAGAACATACTGATTGCGCAGTTCGACTCCAATCTTGGTCGCCACATCCCCCAGGTCGTTGGGATTATCGATAGTGAACGCCCGCCCGCCGGTCAGCTCGGTGATATCGCTCAGCAGTTGCGGCCCCAGGCGTTCCTCCACGGCGGAAGCATAACGGTCATAAATGCCGATGGCATAGATCATCACGTCGGCTTCCTTCACCAGCGACCGGATCTCGCCTTCGGTGTAGCGGCTGTGATTGTCGCCTCCGTCGGAAATAATCAGCAGCGCTTTCTTCGGAAACTTGGCCTGCCGCATCTTGCTCACGCCCATGTAAATGGCGTCGAGCAGTGCCGTGCGTCGCCGCGGCACCGCGAAGACCAGCTTGTTCTGGATCTCATCCACTGAACTCGTGAAGTCGCTCACTTCCTCGGGTTCGTCGGAGAAAGTGATCATGAAAAACTCATCCTGCGGATTGGCCGTCTTGAAAAATTCCACCACCGCGTCTTTGGCGCGGTCCATCTTGCTGCTCATGCTTCCGCTGGAATCGAAAATCACCCCAAGCGAAACAGGAGCGTCCTCTGCGGAAAACGTTCGGATCTGCTGCGAGGCATTGCCTTCAAAAAGCTGGAAATTCTCCTTGTCCAGGCCGGTCACCAGCCGGTTCATCGGGTCGGTAATCGTCACCGGCACCAGCACCAGATCCACGTCCACCTTCAACGGACGCACATGCGCGCTGAGATCCGTGGTAGTGGTCGTAGAAGACGAGGTAAGCAGATCCGGCTTGGGAGTTTCTGGCGGTTTCTCCACCACCCGCGGATCGATATGCACATCATTCACGTCGGTTTGCCCGAACGCGGGGATGCACAAGATCGCTAGTGCAGAGAGAGTAAGAACCAGCAACCGTCCGACGCCGACGCGATTCAGTCGCGAAGCAACTTTTTGGCGCAGCCAGCCAGAAGTCGGATCCCAGGGAGAAACCCAACCGCCACGGCATACGTCCCGAACTAGCACCTCAAGGCGAGGTGACCAGCGCCCTTCGTCCCCAGGCAGGCGGGCCATAAATACCTCAATGCGCCGGATGTTAGCACAGCTTTCGCCCCGCCGCGCAGGGATTTTTGTCAAAAGTTAAAGACAAATCCCAGAATCGAACCTTGGTTGCTATTTGTGCAAAAACGGTTGCCTTTGCGCTACCACCAACCGGGCTGCCCCACCTGTCGCGGTTTTCGACAGGGCCTGTCCTGAGCTTCGCCGATGGGTGGGTACCACAGACCTGAAGTCTGCCCAAGAAAGTCTGCCTATCTTGCTACAATCAAAAAGTTTCCCGCGGCTTACATAATGGCAGACATTCATCCCTTTCGCGCTCTCCGCTATGACCTGCAGAAAGTTTCCGCCTCGCAGGTCGTGACCCAACCCTACGACAAGATCACCCCCGCCATGCAGGAGCGCTACTACGCCGCCAGCCCCTACAACCTGGTGCGGATCATCCTCGGCCGCCACGAGGCTGACGAGAACGCCGGCGAGAACGTCTATACCCGCGCCGCCGCCTATGCCCGCGACTGGCGCGCCCAGGGCATTCTCCGGCAGGATTCCTTGCCATCCATTTACTCCTATTCACAGACCTTCACGGCCCCGTCCGGAACCAGCTTCGAGCGCCGCGGATTCATCGCTCTAGGCCGCGTCGAGGACTATTCCGCCAAAGTCGTCTACCGGCACGAGCAGACGCTGTCCAAGCCCAAGGCCGACCGCCTCGACCTGCTGCGCGCCACCCGCGCCCACTACGAGCAACTTTTTCTGCTCTATGAAGATTCCGGGCAGATCGATTCCCTGCTGGCCACGCCGCGGGCGCCCACCATTGACGTCGCCGACGAATATGGAGTCGCGCACCGCGTCTGGCAGATTTCCGATCCTGCGGTGATCGCCGCAGTCCAGGACAGAATGCGCGACCAGAAACTGGTCATTGCCGACGGCCATCATCGCTACGAAACCGCGCTCAACTTTCGCAACGAATGCCGAGTAAACGACCGCCGCGCCGCGGCCGGCGCGGCCCCAGATCCTAACGCCCCCTACGAATTCGTCATGATGACCTTCGTCAACATGAACGACCCCGGCCTGCTGGTGCTGCCCACACATCGCGTCTTGCATTCGCTCGAGTCATTCTCGGCGGACAACTTTCTAAATTCTGCCCGCGCATTCTACGAAATCGAAGAGGTCGACCCCGCGATCGACGCCGCCCGCGCCACCACGCTGCTCCACGACCGAGGCCGCGCCGGAACTGCACTGTTGGCGGTCACCGCCAAGCGCGCCTTCCTGTTGCACTCTCCCAAGACCGCCGGAGCAAAATTCTTCGCTGGCCTCTCCGACCGTCAGCGATCGCTCGATGTCGTGCAACTGCACAAATGTTTGCTCGAAGGAGTCCTGCATCTTTCCGAAGAATCCATTCGCAACCAGCAGAATCTTTCTTACCTGCGCGAAGCCGCCGAAGCCCTGAGTCAAGTTCGCGGACAAACCCCCGGCAAAGCCGCCAACATCGCCTTCCTGATGAACCCATGCCCGGTAGCCCAGGTGCGCGACGTGGCCTTCGCCGGCGAAGTCATGCCGCAGAAGTCCACCGATTTC
>JBEKWZ010000809.1:0-2804 GCA_049512555.1 Candidatus Sulfotelmatobacter sp.
AGTAAGCGCAATCGGCCGGGCGGCCCACGCCGGATCCAGTTCTTCTCGCAGAGAGTACTCGTGCGCCAGCTGTCTAAGACATTCGGGTCCGGGACGCTCCGCGGCGGGCGCCAGCACAAGAATCCGAGATAGATCGAGCTTACTCTGCCCGCGATAAAGGACAAAGTCTTGATCCTTCTGCAAGGGCTCAATGGCGTATTTTGACAGGTTAATCAAAGTTTAATCAGTTAATGGGCACGCTGACGATAATTCCAGTGCCATGGCCGCGGGCGGTCCGAATTTCTAATGAACCGTTTAGCTTTTTCACTCTTGCCCGCATGTTGGCCAATCCGAACCCTTCGCCGGTTTGAGCTTTTCCATCCATGCCGGATCCATTGTCTCTTACCTCCAGAATCAGGTTCGGCGGATCGGATCGAAGAGTCACACTGATCGTCGTTGCTCTGGCGTGCCGCATCGCGTTGCTGATCGCCTCCTGAGCGATTCGGAGCAGATCTTGCCGGACCGCGGTGGACAAGCTGTCGTCCTGAACAAGGTTTGAACGAAAAGTGCAGCGTAGTCTGCCAGGAATATTCGAACGCTCGACCAGCATTCGCAGTGCATCGATTAATCCCGGGTCCTGGAATGCCATAGGCTGTAGACTCAAAGTGGAGCGGCGCGCCTCCGCTAATCCAAAGCGAGCAAGATCGTTTGCCCGTTCGATATAGCTCAGACCGTTATCTTCATTGTTCAACAGGACTTCCCGGGCCATGCCGAGCTGCATCGAGATCCCCGTGAAACTTTGTGCGAGCGAATCATGGATCTCGCCTGCCAACCGATTTCTCTCCCGTAGAACTGCCGATTGACGAGCCGCTTCCGCCAGTCTCGTAAGCTCGATGGCAAGGCTGGCCTGGGTTGCCAAGGCCCTGGCAATTTCCAACTCCTCTGGCCGAAATTCGCGATCCTCCGAAAAACAAAGTCCTAAGAGACCGATTGACTTTTCACGCGAAACCAAAAGGATCGCCAGCAGCGTCTTTATACCGAGGGAGCGTAAGTAGAGTTGCCGGTCACCAAGGACCGCTGCTTGTGGATCGCCCATGCGGTATACCTCGACCGCTTGCAAAAAAGGGCGAATCTCGCTTTCACTTTGTGACCGCAAATTCTCCGGAAATTGGGCTTCTTCGGGAGACATCACTTGGCCGTTTTGGAACACAATTTCGACGTTCCAGGTATTGGTCTCAATGTGATGTAATCGCAGCCAGGAAGAGGCGGCGCCTAGCTGGCCAGTGATAGCAGCCATGACTTGGCCCAGAAAACGATCCAACTCGGGCACCGCAGCAAGCGCGTCGAGAAACTCCCTAAGGGCCTCGTTCGCCTTCGCAAGTTGTGCGGCACGTTGCTGCGCAAACATTTCACGTTCGCGTGCCATTTTCGTTTCCAATTCTTTCGCGTGCTTTAATGCGGTAATATCAGTCGCAATTCCGCAAATCGCGTATGGTTTACCCGCGCTATCACGTAAGAGAAATTTTACGATGACATAATAGTGCAAGGTTCCATCGGAGGGCACGGCATACTCAAACTGGATCGGGGTGCCTGCTTCGATCACTTTGCGATCGGCGGCGCGAACCGCTTCGGCGACATCGTGTGGAAAAATGTCAAAATCGGTTTTGCCAACAATCTGGTCACGTTGGACGTGAAAGCGGCGTTCATATTCACTGTTAGCCAACAGATAATGAAGATCGAGATCTTTGACGAAAACGACCGCTGTGGTGTTGTCCACGATGTCCTGCAGCCGCTGTTCGCTTTTGCGCAATTCGCTGCTGCGCTTTTCGAGGGCCTCTTCTGCGAGTTTCCGCTCGATGATTTCGGTCTGCAGCTCTTCATTGGCGTCCCTGAGCTCAGCGTAGAGCCGGGCTTGTTCCAACGAAATCGCAGCTTGGGAAGCAATCAATTCCAAGGTCGCCAGCCGATTTGGTGTGAAAACTCCGGGTGCGAGATTATTCTCAAAGTAGAGAATGCCGGTCAGTCGGCGCTGCTTAACTAACGGCAGGCAGAGCACGGATCTAGGGGACTCGCGACGGAAGTATTCGTCCTCTGAAAAGAGATTCTCGGCCGAAGCATCACTCAGAGTCACGCTTTCTTTGGTTCGAATAACATAACGAAGCAATGAAATCGGCAGGTCGGAAGAGCTGACCAATGATCGGGGAAAATGAACGGTGACCTCGTCGCGATCAGTTCTGGCTTCTGCTTCGATTAGCTGTTGAGCATCTCGCAGGAGAATCAAAACACCGTGCTCAGCGCCTGCGTGCTCTATGGCTGTGCGCATGAGGGTGTCGATGAGGCTTTCCAGTACAATCTCACCTGAGATCGCTTGGGAAACCTTGATCACCGTTGCGAGATCGAGGTGTTCGACCGGCGTCCCGATCGTGATGGATGGATGCGAGGGCGCCAGTTCTTCCCGAAGTTGGGGGTGCAATTCATCAAGTTGGCGCACTTTACCCTCGGCTCCCCAACGCAGATAACAGTGCCGTGCGTCTCGCAGGTAGGTCAGCGCGATTTTGTTAAATCCACGCGCCGCGTAGAACGCGGCGGCGAGTTCGTTGGCGATGCCTTCGTTCTGGACGAAACCGTTCTCGTGTGCCGACTGGATAGCCTGCTCGTACAGACGCTCAGCATCGAGTTCCCGGCCTTCGATGCGCGCAATCTCGGCGGAGACCAGGAGCGCGCGGTTGCTGAAATTCTCGGGACAATTTTTTGCCCAGATTTCAAGTTGCGCACGGTCAGCGGCCAACAGCTTTTTGTACCGCGCACGCTCGGTGTCCTGCACG
>JBEKWZ010000810.1:0-2800 GCA_049512555.1 Candidatus Sulfotelmatobacter sp.
ATACGACGAGCACGATCTACTGGACCGGCGGCGCTGGCGACGGCCAGTGGACGACCAAGGGCAACTGGAGCACGGGCGCAGTCCCCGGCCTGAGCGACAACGTTTGCATCAACCCCTCTTTCTCGGTCACGGCTGCCGGGGCAGGGATCGACATCAACAGCCTGAATCTGCTTGGGACCCTTACGATCACTAACAGTGCAGGAATGAACCTGCACTCTACAGCCATCACCTCAACTCTCACCAACCTTACGGTGGGCACTAACTCGGGATTGTTTATCACCGGCTCCGCCACCTTCCCCGGATCGGTCACACTCGCCTCCGGCGGCACGATCGGCGGCAACAACTCACTCAACTCGGGAACGGCTACCTTTACCGGCGCGGTCATGGTCACCGCGAATTCGGCTCTGACTGTCCCGACCATTAACAACCAGGGCTCGATCACCATCACTCAGCCCAGTGTGCTCACTTTGGGCAGCGACGGCACCTTCAACAACCAGGCGGCTGGCGCAGTCAATATTCAGGCCGACGGGGTGACGATCAATTTCAGCGGAACGTTCAACAACGCGGGTACTTTTGCCAAGACCGAGGGCACCGGCAGCAGCAACATCGATATGTTGGAGGCGTCAGACTTCGTCAACACAGGAACGGTAGTGGCGAACAGCGGAACCCTGGTCTTGAATCTTTCGCCCTCTACCAGCGGCAACACCAGCACAGGTGCTTTTAACGCCGCTGGGGGCGCCACCCTGAGCTTTGCCGGAGGCAACATCACTCTAAACGCTAAGACCACCTTTGGAGGAAGTGGCACCATCGACTTTAGCAGCGGCGTCTGGACCGTCAGCGCCCCCATCACTGTGACCACTGCCAATCTGATCCTCAATGGCGGCACTGTCATGGGGAGCTCTACCCTTACCCTGGACAGCGGCACCCTGACCACCTGGAACAGTGGATTTCTGGAGTTGTCGGGCACAGGCGCGAAAGTGACGCTCAGCGAAGGCAAGACCATGCTTATCGCCAGTCTCGGCATCCATAGCTTGAGCTGCGAGCTCGACGTCCTCGGCACCGTGAACCAGAATACCAGCGGGGTACTGATCAACGATTTGAGCCTTAACAACGCCACCATAACCATCGAACACGGCGCAAAATTCAACCTGCAGAGCGACGGCGGTATCCACGGCAGCGGATCGATCAGCGATCTGGGCACGTTTGAAAAGACGGGAGGCACAGGCATCAGCAACGTCGATTACAACGGGACCTTCACCATAACGAGAAATGTGACTCTGGTTGAGGTCGGAACCGTTGCTGTGAGCAAGGGCACGCTCAATTTTGCAAACAGCGGCGGCGGATATTTCCTGGGAACGGTGACGGTTGGATCTGGAGCGACGCTGCAATTTAGTGCGGGAACCTACAGCGTGGAAGACGCTACCGAATTCAAAGGGGCCGGCACCACTCTCATCTCTTCTGTCGGCAGCTGGAACCTTCAGCCAAGCGCCGGAATTCCTGCGGGCATCTCGGTTGACACCGAGGTTTTTCAACTGAATGGAGTCACGGGATCCTCGGTCATCCAGGGTGTGGGCGATCTCAACGCGAACAGCAAGAAATTCAACTTTACCGGCGGAGAGATGACTGGCACCGGCGAGGTCAGCATTCCCAAAGGAGTTACGCTTTCGATCTCGACTGGCCCGGTTTACATCCTTGGGCAAACCGTCAGCAATTCCGGCGTCGCTCAAATCACAGATACCGCGAGGCTGTATTTGGGCAGCGGCGCAGTCTGGACGAACAACGCTACGGGTGAATTCATATTTAAAGCCGACGGCAATATCAGCGACGGCGGGAACGGCGCCACTTTCAACAATTCCGGAACGGTGCAAAAAACCGGGGGAACCTCCACTCTAGGAAGCCACATCGACTTCACCGGGACTTTCAACAACGTCGGCACCGTCAGTGCAGCAGTCGGCTTGCTTGAGATGCTTTCTAGCCAGGGCACGAGCGATGGTGGCACATTCACCGCGGCGAACAAGGGCGAAGAGCTAGTCTTTGGGGGCCCTAGCCAGTGGATCATCGGCGCCGGCACCAGCATGACTGGCAAGGGCGAAATTGCCATGGAAGGATCTACCTGGAACCTCACGGCAGACCTGACGGTAGACAGCGCCATCTTCTCCATTGTTGGCGGAACCGTGAACGGGGCATTCAACTTCACTCTGGCAAGCCCCTCAATCACACTTGCCGGCGGTCTTCGACAGGGCGTTCTGCAGAGCGGCCAGCCCACAGGGACCATCATCATTCAAAATGCGACATCAGCTCCTAAGGTCACAGTGTCGGGCAGCTTTACCATTGACGCCTCCACCATGGATAACTATGGAGCCATGACCATCAACGGTGCCGGCGCAGTGATTATCCAGGACGCCGCCCTCCTGGTAAACGAATCAGGCCACACCATTACACTGGACAAACCAATCGCGAACAGCAGCGCGGCGATCATTGTCAACGTCGCAGACGGTTTCTCGAACAGTGGCACCCTTACGCTGGGCATCGACTCCGGCGCCAACCTTACGCAGACCATCGGAGGCGCCGCCTCGTTCAATAACTATGGAACAATCACGATTCCAAAGGGACACGATTTGGACGCATACGGCTGCAACGACTACGGGACGACAATCCTGAACGCCGGCACCCTTACGACGACTGCTGTGCCGTTTTCTATTTTCAACGGCACGCTGGAGGGACCTGGATTCATCGGCGGGATCTCCATCGACGACATCCTCGGCAAAATTCAAGGTGGAGATGCGCCCGGCATCTTGAA
>JBEKWZ010000811.1:0-2799 GCA_049512555.1 Candidatus Sulfotelmatobacter sp.
CGGTCAGTTCTGTGCCTTGCCAATTCATATGCCGTTGACCGCTGGCCAAGTAGCGTTTGAACCCGTTCTGGTGGAGTTCGCGCATGTATTCAGGCATCAGCAGGGTCAGGGGTTTCCCCGCCAGTTCGGCTGGGTCGTAGCCAAAAATTGTCGCAGTGGCGGGGTTGGCAAACACTATTGAGCCCTCATCATCAATGCTCACCACCGCATCGCTGGCGGTTTCGACCACAACGCGATACCTCTCTTCGCTGTAGAGGCGGGCAGATTCTTGTCGCTTTTGCTCGGTCAAGTCGAGCACGAAAGCGATACCTTCGTTGCCATCTCGTTCGAGGAGCGCACCCCCGATTAGTATGGGTACCCGGCTGCCATCTTTCCGGAGGTACTCCTTCTCGTAGGGTTGAAAGATGCCCGTCGCCTTTAAATCAGCGAGTGCCCCTTCGTCGTGGCCACGCCATTCGGCTGGTGTCAGGTCGGTCCAGCGTAGGCGACCGGAGGCGAGATCTTCACGATCGTACTGCACCATGCGGAGCAATGCTTCGTTGGCTCCGGTGATTGCGCCTTCGAGATTCCACATGATAATTCCCACGACGTTGGCCTCGACCAGACGCCGGATCTTAGCTTCCAACCCGCTTGCCAGTTCACGAACTGCTGCCTCCGCTTTCTCCCGCTCCGCCACTTGGATTTTGAGATCTTCTATGTGCATCCATGACTGATACGCTGAGGACGCAAATTTCCCCAGAGAGGCCATGATCCGGTCATCCTCTGCGTCAAATTTGCGGCGGTCGCTGTGCATGATTCCCCATATGGTTCCCACCGCCTCGCCGTCCACGTAAAACGGGACCAGCAGGCATTCTTCGGCTGCCGGACTGACGGGCATCAAATAGGGATAACGCCGCTCGAAATGGGTGAATAGCAGGGTCCGATTCCGATCGAGCACGTCTCCGCAAGGGCCGAAGTTGCGCGGGGTCCCGCCTCCGACGTGAGGATTCCACATTCCGCAAATGGCTGGCCAATAAAACCTTTGGCCCTCAACATGGGGCGTTTTGCCGTCTTTCGTCAACAGGCTGAGGCCAGCCGAGTCACACTGGGTAATATCCTGGATCGTTTCGGCTAGTGTTTGAAAGATGGTACTCGGCGAGTCAGCCAACGCGCTCACCAATTTCACCAGCGCGCGGTTCTCCTTTTCATAATCGGGCGGACGCGATGGACGGCGTTGCAACTCTTCCGTACAGAGGATCGATTCCAGAGGGGCCGTGCCAGTCGGAACTGAAGCTTCGATAGGAAAGTCATTTTTCGATTTGCCATACCCGGTCATGTTTCACCTCCATGGACAGCCGACTCGACACTCGATTCGGCGTAAACGCTTGCGGGCCCGTGCGAACTGCCTGTCTCCATGAATAATTACGACGAATAATTACGACGGAAAATTACGACGGCGAATATGGCCGCTACGCTGCCGTCATCGCTGCGGGTTCGCGGCGGAGTCTCGCGGCCATTTTCACCAGGTCGGCAAGAGAGTCGGCCTTCATCTTCTGCATGACCTTGCCTCGGTGTGCCTTCACCGTGATCTCGCTGATACCAAGTTCCCCGCCGACCTGCTTATTCAGCAGGCCGGAAACCACCAACGCCATAACCTGTTGTTCGCGCTGGGTAAGCGACGCGTAACGGTCCCGGAGTACCCGCATCTCAGCCTCCAGGCTGAGAGCAACCCGGCTACGTTCGAGAGCTGCTCGGATGGCGGTCAATAGTACGTCGTCATTGAATGGCTTCGTCAGGAATTCGACGGCCCCCGCCTTCATGGCTTGGACCGTCATGGGTACATCCCCGTGGCCCGTGATGAAGATGATCGGCATATCCGTCCGTTCGCCGGCGACAAGTCCTTGGAGGTCTAGCCCATTAAGACCGGGAAGAGAAACATCAAGTATGAGGCAGTTCGGAACAGGAACTCGTGGGTGGTCGAGAAATTCTTGGGCGGACGCGAATGTCTTCGGCTGCCAGCCTTCACCGCGGATCAACAATTCCAGCGATTCGCGGACAGAGACGTCATCATCGACAACGAACACGATCGGCGTAACATCTGACACGGGTCAAACCCATCCTCGGCCGACGTTGCGTCGGCTCTACCCATATTTAAGTGTCTACGATTGGCCCATGAACCCTACTGTTTAAGGGGATTTTATCAGAGGTCTACGGATTGACGTGGGAGGATACCGAGCAGCCCGTGTCGAAATCCGCAATCCGAAATCGCGCTAAGAGATTCAGCGCCTGAGTATTAAGACAGGTTGAGATCGCTCATTTGGCGGGGTCGCCGATACCAAGGTATCGACGATACTATCGTCCAATTGTTCCTCTCCCAAGGTTCTGTTTTGATTACTCGTGTCGAGCGGAATGAGGCTCCGGTATAGGCCCTCCTCGGTGTCCCTTATGCCGGCCAAGATGATCCAAGTGCCGTCTGGGTGGCACGGTCCGCGCTTCCGCAGCGCGCAGCAAGAGGAGAGATCAATTCTGGAGCATAGGGATCAGCGGAATCCTGCGGTTCCGGAACGGACGACAGTTCGCGAGGCATTTTTCGAAGTTGCCGAGAGAAATCTCAAAACGCAGCGTAGGGCGCTTCCAAAGCGCATTAGGTGGAGAATGCCATGAACTCGGATGAATCGTTTGACAATTCGCCGTGTGCAGACCAGATGCGCCTGGCGGAGCGCGAGTTAGCGTCATTCATCGGCGCGGTCACGGAGTTATTCGGTCCGGAACAGGCGCGACTCTCTGCCGGCGACTGGCTGGATGAGTCCGAGTTAATAG
>JBEKWZ010000812.1:0-2796 GCA_049512555.1 Candidatus Sulfotelmatobacter sp.
GCCGGCGCGAGCGAAGTCGCCGCGTCTCTCGTCGGGAATCACGACAAGTTGGCCTGGCCCTCCCGCGAGATCGATCCGATCCAGCCGCACACCGATTTTCTGCCGCGTAATCACAGTCACGCAGGGTAAGCACTGGATACATGCGACGGACACGGAATCGGCACGATTTCGTTCTTGCCGCGCCGGGTGGCCGCGCGGCCCTCTGGGTGCAACTACGCTGCTACAGCCAAACCACACCTGGCGCCGATTCTCAATGCATGCTCTTAGCCAGCCCAACCCCGCCGCCGAGCGGATGGTGCTGCCCGGTTCAATTCCTGCCGGGCCTTCCGGGGCTGAGTTTAGAGGTCATGTGACGACATCCATTTGATCTCGCAAAGCGGTGCAGGCATTGCGTTCATTGGGGACTTGATCACGAAGGGAATGCCCGGTAGATCGTAGAAAGTAGCGACTCTCCGCTCGCAGCCTTGATAGGCTAAGAGCAGTTTTCTTTTGCCGAGAAAAGGAGAGTCGCTATGAAGAAACCATACCAAATTGAAGCGCAGCGTGCAGTGAAGCAGCTTGAGGCCATGGCTGCGGATGGAAATCCAGCGGTGCAGATGGTGCTGCCCATGGCCGAGATGGTGGGCTGGCTGCGGAAAGGGGTGGGCGAACTAATTCGTCAGGCCGGCTTGCAGTTGATGAATTTGTTGATGCAGGAAGAAGTCCGGGAACTGGTCGGCGAACGCAGCCAACGGCAGGCGGACCGGACCGCCAATCGGTGGGGTAGCGAGGGAGGCTACTGCGTGGTGATGGGCCAGAAGGTTCCGGTCCAGCGGCCGCGCGTGCGGACCACAGACGACAAAGAGGTCCGATTAGGAAGTTACGAGATGTTCCACCGCGGCGAGCCGCTGACCGAGACGGTGTGGGAGAAGTTGATGCTCGGTCTGAGCACGCGGAAATACGGGCAAGCCATTCGGCAGTTCACCGAAGCGTACGGTTTGGAGAAGAGCGCGGTCAGCGAACATTTCATCGAGGCGAGCCGAGCGAAGTTGAAGGACATGATGGAGCGTCGGCTGGACCAGACACGGCTATGCGCATTGCCGATTGACGCAACGCCGTTCGAAGGTCAACAGATGGTGGCGGCCCTGGGGATAGCCCAGGACGGGCGGAAAACGATCTTAGGGATTCGGCAAGGAGCCACGGAAAACGCGACGGTAGTCAGTGAGTTACTCAGTGACTTGGTGAGTCGTGGGCTGGATTTCACCGAACCGCGGCTCTACGTTTTGGACGGCGGCAAGGCTCTGACCGCCGCCGTGAAAAAGCACGCCGGTGAATGGGCGGCGATCCAGCGGTGCCAGGTCCACAAGCGCCGGAACGTGCTGGATCGTCTGACCGACGAACAGAAGCCGGCCGTGGCGCAGAAGCTCAACGCGGCTTACGCTCTGGAAGACTATGCCGCTGCCAAGCAGGCACTCAACCTGCTGCATCGCGAGCTCATGGACCTCAATCCGAGCGCGGCGAGGAGCCTGGGCGAAGGCATGGAGGAGACCCTGACCGTGCATCGACTGCACGTCCCGACGCAACTCCGGAAAACCCTCGCCAGCACCAATGTGATCGAGTCGGCGTTCTCCATTGTCGAGCAGGTTTGTAAGAACGTGAAACGCTGGCACGGTGGCGACCAGCGAGAGCGCTGGGTGGGGTCGGGGCTCTTGGTTGCGCAAAAGCAGTTCCGCCGCGTCACCGGGTACAAACAGATTCCGGCGCTCCTCAGAGAATTGGAAGCGCTGGCGCCGCCTAAGCCCGAAGTTGCCAAGCGGAGAAAGGTGTCGTAGAGTGGGTTACAAGAGAGCCGCTACTTTCCACGGAGCTCCGGGCATTCCCTGATCGTCGGGCAAGAGGAGGCAATTCACCAGATCGTCAGGGCCTATCAGACTCACGTTGCGGGACTGTCTCCGGCAGGCCGGCCGATTGCACATCTCTTGTTCCTCGGGCCTACAGGCTCAGGAAAAACACGCATCGTGGAGGCCACCGCCGCGTCTCTGGTGAAGGACTCTCGGTCGGTAATCAAAATCGATTGCGCGGAGTTTCGACATAGCCATGAGATTGCCAAGCTGATCGGCTCGCCTCCGGGATACCTGGGCCATCGCGAAACGCATGCCTTGCTGACGCAAGAAGCGCTGAACCAGCATCACACGGATAAGCTCAAGATTAGTTTCGTGCTCTTCGATGAAATCGAAAGAGCCTCCGACTCCCTGTGGAATCTTCTCTTGGGGATCCTCGACAAGGCAACTCTAACTTTAGGCGACAACCGCAAGGTCGATTTCTCGTCGGCGATGATTTTTCTTACCAGCAATCTCGGCGCGTCTGAAATAGATTCCCTCCTCAGTCCGCGACTAGGCTTCCACGCTCCTTCGTCTGAAAGCACGGTTTCGAAAGCGAAGCTCTGCGCCCAGGTGTCGCGTAGAGGATTGGCGGCAGCCGGCCGAAAGTTCACGCCGGAATTCATCAACCGTCTTGACAAGATTGTCGTATTCAATTCTCTGGGCAACGAAGAACTGCGCCGGATCGTGGATATTGAGCTTGACGTGGTGCAAGAGCGTATCCAAACCGCTGCCGCCAGCAAGCCGTTTCTGGTCGATGTAACGGAGAGTGCCAGGGAGTTCCTGCTGATGGAAGGCACCGACTTAAGGTATGGCGCGCGCCCTTTGAAACGCGCCATCGAGCGATTGCTTGTACAACCGGTCTCGAACCTGATGGCCTCCGGACAGATTCACCGCGGCGATTACATCCGGGTGACGCACGGCGAGGGATCGCCAT
>JBEKWZ010000813.1:0-2792 GCA_049512555.1 Candidatus Sulfotelmatobacter sp.
GACCAGCAGGATTCGCGGGTCGACCTCGGTGGCGACGGCAAACGCCAGCCTCATATACATGCCGGAGGAATACTGCTTGACCGGCGCATCGATGAAGTCGCCGATATCGGCGAACTCGATGATGCGCTCCTGGCGCTCGAGCATATCGCGCTTGGAGTAGCCCATGAGCAAACCGTTGAGCAGGATGTTCTCGCGCCCGGTCAGCTCATGGTGAAAGCCCGCACCCAGTTCGATCAGCGGTGCGATCGAGCCGTTTATCTGCACCACGCCGCTCGTCGGCCGATAGACGCCGGCGATGATCTTCAGCAGCGTGCTCTTGCCTGAGCCGTTGCGTCCGATGACGCCCAGCATCTGTCCGGCCGGCACGTCGAACGAGACGTTCCTCACCGCCTCGAAGTCGTGATAGCTGGTCTGGCGCCGGAACAGCTTGGAGAAGAGCTCGCGCAAGGTGTCGGGACGCTCCTGGATGACGCGGAAGCGTTGGGTCACGTTTTCCAGCCGAATCATGGGCGCAAGGCCGGACGCCGGCGAATTAGACGTAGAAGACAAAGCTGTCCTGATATCTCCGGAAGATCGAGAATCCGATGAACAAGCTGATAAAAGCGCAAACGAAGGACGCAGCGATGGACTGCAGGTGGGGCAGCTGCCCGTAGTAGACCGAAAGCCGAAATCCATTGATGACGTAGATGATGGGATTCAGCTTGAACAACCAGTGGTACTTGGCCGGCATGAGGTCGAGAGGATAGATGATCGGAGTCAAGTAGAACCATGCCGACAGCACGATTTGCAGAATGTGCGCCACGTCGCGATAAAAGACATTCGCGACGGCGAAGAAGAAAGTCATGCCCAGCGTGAAAATGGCCAGCGCCAGCAGCGGCACGGGAAGATAGATCCAGGTCCAGTAAAACGGATGTCGCAGCGCGGGCACCAGGATGGCAAGCGGTATGAGCGACAACAGCAGGTTGATGAGATTGGATACCAGGGCCGCCATGGGAAAGACCAGCTTCGGCACCGCGATTTTCTTGATGAGGTCGCCATTGGTAACGATGGACTCGACCGCATAGGAAAGCGATTGCGCGAAAAACGTCCAGGGCAGCAGCACGCTCAGCAGAAATATGGCGTAATGGGGAATGGGGAAGCGCATGATGCTGGAAAAGACGAGAGTCAGCACCAGCATGAGCAGCGCCGGGTTGAGCAGCGCCCACATGAATCCCAGTACCGACCGCTTGTAGCGGATCTTCAGCTCTTTGAGCGCCAGTGCCCAGATCAGCTCGCGGTAACGATAGCTGTTGCGAATGAGTTCGATCATGAAATAGCTAAAAAGAGTCCGACGGCTTGCAACGTCACTCTGATGTTAAACGATTCGAGGTACCTTGCGCAGGCTAAGGGAGCTCAAGGGAAGCTTTGACCGCGACTTCGATGAGATGCATGGTCGCGCTGGAGAGCGTTCCCAGCGGAGGATACAAGACCGATCGTTTTTCGATTGTGGTGGGCTGATCGCACTTCACCCAGGAGTCGAAGCTAAGCCCGCCCTCGCCGGCCCTTAACTTCGGACGTAAGCTAAAGGCCCGATGCTCAGCTTTGGATACAGGGAGAACGCATAAGTCGAGCGAGTGCCGATTAAGGATGTCGCTGGAGAGAACGACGGCAGGCCGTTCTTTGTCCAGCTGGATGAGGCACACCTCGCCACGCCGGGGAAACCAGCCCGGAGGCTTGCCTCCTCGCTTCCAAGGTGTCATTCGCGCGTCCAGCTCCTCAGGTTGGCCTTTTGGAAGGCGTGCCGCTCTTGCCGGTCGTCCGGCGCATTTTCAAAGAACTCTACCGCCTCCTGTTCGAGCGCCGCCTTGCGCTCAATCTCCAGCGCATACTTCAGGAGGGAGTTCACGCGCTCACTGGCGGAAACGTGTCCTTTGGTGCGATCGACTTCTCTGAGGACGTCAGGGTCGAGCGAAAAGGATCGAGTCTTTCGGATAGCCAAGCGAGAGGTGCTTGTTCTCATAGTCATATTGTGATTCCCCCGGGCGAAGCTGTCAATAAAGCTAATATCAATATTAATAGGGAATCACAATGGGGAGTTTAGCGCTCCGCGCCATATTGAGCTCGATCCTGCCGCGCAGCAGGTCGCGCGTTCGGTAGTTGTTGCGGAATTCGCCGACGACGCCACGCCAGCGATTACTGTCCCTCTAAGCGTTCGAGTCGCCGCTCATGGCTGTCGATCATCGTTGCCATTTGTCCGACTGTTCCGGCTAACGTAGCGACCGTGGAGACTACCCGGTCAACGCGTTCCGTGAGCGTTTCTACACTGGACGCGAGCCGGTCAATCCGCTCGCTCATCGCATCAAATTTGGCATCGAAACGCGCAGCAGCTTGCGCCTGCTGTTTCTGCATCTCGACGATGCTCTCATAGAGGCGCCCTAAAGCTGCCCACACTTCCGGGAAGTTCTCGAAGGCCATGTTAGCTTCGGCTCCTTCGCTATATTAGCAGGCGCTATCAGCAATACTCGCGGGCTCTACCGTCCCGGCGTGACGTTCAGGTCCGTCATGCCGCGCAGCAGGTCGCGCTGTTCAGGAGTGTAATTGTTGCGGAACTCGTCGGAGTTGAGCAGTTCATTGCGCGCGGAGGGCGGCATGCCGCGCAGCCGGCGATACGCTTGTGAGACCTTGTTGCGCTGGTCTTCCGGCAGAGTGTGATACTGCTGGAAGAGGTTGCGCGCCTGCTGCTGTTGCTGCGGCGACATGTGCTCGAAGGTTTCCATCCGGTTCAGGATTTGCTGTTTCTGCTCCGGAGGCCG